>CBFCYQ010000032.1:0-17754 GCA_965602205.1 uncultured bacterium
GGTCGAGAACCGCTGCTGGGGCGCCCGGGCGGCCAACAGCGGCCTGACTTATGTGATTGACGGCTACGGCCGGCAGTGGGGTCGTCTGGAGGTGTACGAGGTGGCGGCGCTGACGGCCAAAGTGGGGGAGCTTGACGGTTTTTCAATTTTCACTAGGTACGGCGATATCGTCGGGCGATTCTCTTTCTTGATAACCGTTTCACTTATCGGTATATTGTTGCTGGTATGGCTCTTAAGAAAAATCGTTCCTGCTCGAGGGAAATTGCCGGGGCGCTGATTGTCCTGTTGGTGGCGGTGGCCCCCGTTCGTCCGGCCCCGGGTGATTGGGTGAACTGGACGTCGTTTGACGATGTCCGGCAGGTGCGTCTTATTGACGACACGGTGTACTTCGCGACCTCGGGGGGGATTCTGGCAGTGGCTGATGCTAGCCAGCCGGGTCGGCAGATACTGAATACTGACGGACTGGGCACGCCGGACATCACCGATATAATCGCCGACAACGCCGGCCGCAAATGGGTGACGGGTTACGGTCGGCTGGTCAGGTTTGACTGGGAAAACTCGGTTCAGTACCTGTTTCGCGACAACGACAACAACCTGTTGCCGCTGTACCGGGTGCAGGACGACGGTGATCGCCTCTGGATCGGAACCGGTATCGGATTGGTGCTTTTCTCCAAGACCTTGTTCGGGGGCGGCGTCGAGGACAGCTACTCGCTTTTCGGCAATCTGAACCCATCACCGTCAGTGCTGGACATACTGATAGACGGCGACACCATCTGGGTGGCTACCTCTGTCGGTCTGGCTGTCGCCGACAAGAGTAACCCGGCCCTGTTGAAGGCGCCGGCGGCCTGGACGACGTTTGACCTTGGCGGTTATCCGGAACTGGGCAGCGAGAGCGTCAACAGGGTCGTAACCTATGAGAATGAGATTTATGTGGCGACGCCTCGGGGAGCGTTTCTGCTGAGTCGTGCCGTCGACACATCCTTCGTCCCCGTAGCGATCGGGACCAATGTCACGTTTGCCAACATCCGGGTAGACAATGATTCCCTGTTTTATTACTTCAACGATGAAGGCGGCGGGGGTATGGGTGTTATCACCGGCACCACGGCGCAACCGCTGGCTACGGACGGTTTGCCGTCCTACCCGAAGGTCGGGCTCAATGACGGCGCGGTGCGCTGGGCCGGCGTGGGGATTGGTGGCATCTGGGACGATGCCGGCGGATCATTTGCCCGCTACGAACACACGGGTCTGCCGAGCAACGATATCTCGGATATCGCCGTCAACGCCGACGGGGTGGTGACCGCCGGATTCGCGCGTACGGGCGTAGGCCAGTTCGACGGCGCGTCTTGGAAGCTCCGTGATGTGACCTTCGGCGAGTACACTACCAACGTCATCGTCGACTCGTCCGGCGATTTCTGGGCCGGTACCAGAGGTGACGGTTTGTGGCTTATCACCGAAGATACGGTAATCAACTACGATGAGCAGAATTCAACGTTGCGCGGCAATAACCAGAAACCCCCGGCCGGGCTGAGGTATGTATTCATCAGGGGCCTGGCCGCGAGTGCGACCAGGCTTTTCGCAGCCTGTTTTATTGCCGTCAACGGCTACCCCATCGCGATCGGCGATTTTCGCGACCTCGATGATGTCGCGCGATGGGACTCGCTGGGAGTGGCCGACGGGATCACCGATGTAAATACGGTGGCCCTCGACTACCAGAACCGCCGCCTGGCGATCGGCACGGAGATGGTGGGTGTTTTCAAATATTACCTGGGTCCGGATATTTCGGACCGGTCGGATGACTCCGTTGTTCACTACCGGGAGGGTTTTCCGGATTTTCTGATTTCGGACGACATCCGGGTTGTCAAGTTTTCCCCTGACGGAGCGCTGTGGGTCGGCACCAACCTTGGTCTGTCACGTTTTGACCTGGGCGTGGAGTTCTTCTTCGATGTCGCGCTGCCGGCAGGGATAGGCCCGGAGATCACCGACCTTGCCTTTGACGGGCGGGGCTCGGTCTGGGTCGGCTCGAAGACCGGTCTGGCCCGTCTGGATCTGATGAGTGGTGAGCGGATCAAATTCACCAGCCTTAACAGCGGCCTGCTGTCGGATCACGTACAGTGTTTGACATTTGACCAGTTCAGCGGGAAACTGTTCATCGGGACCGACGCCGGCATCTCGTACATTCCGTCGGCATTCGGGCGACCGACCTCACGGGTGGAGGAAGTCACGGCCTTTCCGAACCCCTTTGTCGTCACGTCAGCCGGGGACCGTCTGAACTTCAACTTCCTGGGGGCGGCCACCCTGCGCATCTTCACCGTTGCCGGAGAAATGGTCCTGGAGACGCAACTGACATCCGAGGGTTGGGATGGGCGCAACCAGAGAGGGGAAGAGGTCGCGTCGGGAGTCTACCTGTTTGTTCTCAATGATCCGGAAGGCGGGGTCGGCAAAGGCAAGATTCTCCTGGTGCGAGAATAATGAAGGTTACCCGCTGTCAGGAACTATCCCAGAGTCAGGCTGATACTATCGGCAGGTTAACGGCCGCTTCGGTCTTCTGTTCGCCGGGCTTTATGCATCTCTGGCGGCACCTGGGCGGCAAGCCGGTCTACTGGGTGGTCGAGGAGCATGGCGAGTTGCAGGCGGTTCTGCCGGGAGTGGAATTCGGCGCGGCGATCTGGCGGCGGTTTCAGGCCATACCCGACGGCTGTTACGGGCGGGCGTTTTTCGCAGAAACCGCCGGAGACAGAAAGAGGGCGGTTGTCGAAGCCCTTGCGGTCGCTCTGCGGAAAGCCCGTTACGCCAAGTTGTATATTTACGATTACTATAATTCGTTTGAGGCTCCGGGCGGCTTTCCCACGATGGATTGCGCTACTACGATTGTGGATATTTCCTCGCCGGACTGGGAGCCGGCGCATGAAAGCATTCGCCGCGGTATCAAAAAAGCCGAACGGGAAGGAATCGACACCCGGGTATTCGACTGGGACAAAGACGCCGCCGGGTTTGTCGAACTTATGCTCAAAACCGAGAGAAGGCACGGGCGTTCCGCCCGGTACCCTGAAGTTTTCTTCAGGGGTCTCGCCGAACTGGCTCGCCATGATGAGCGTATCAGGTGGCTGTGGTGCGAGCACGACGGTGAACCGGCCGCAAGTCATATTTACATTGCGGAAGGCGGAGCCATAATCTACTGGCAGGGCTATTTTGACAAGAAGTTTTCGTTTTTAAGACCCAACCATTACATGCATTATACCACGGCGAAAACAGCGGCCGCACAGGGCACAAAGTACCTTAACCTGGGAGCATCCCCGGACACGGCTGACGGGCTAAAGACCTACAAGGACCGGTGGGGCGGGTCGCTTCATTCATACAAGTGTTATTGGTTGAAGTCGCTTTTGGGCAAGCTGGTTTGATTGAGCAGAAACTGAAAATCTTGCTGTTGGCCGACAGCCGCTCGTTCCACATTGAGCGGCTGGTTCGCGAGTTGGTGCGCCAGGGGTGCCGGGTGCTCACGGCCTCGCTGGAACGGGGCAAGTTGTACCACTACAGGCTGAGGCGCCGGGGACCGGTGAAAGCGTGGCACTACGCCCTGTCGGTGCTGGAGTTGAAAAGTATTATCAAAAAGTATCGACCCGACATTGTCAACCCTCACTACGCCTGCGGCTATGGCTTCTCAACGGCTCTGGCCGCCGGAAAGGAAAGTCCCCCGGTGCTGCTGGATTTGTGGGGTTCGGACATACTGGTGGCGCCGAAGAAGTCGTTTCTTCACCGAGCGGTCACGCGCATGGCCCTGAGGCGGGCGGACCTGGTGCTCGGAGATTCGCAGTACCTGTTGTCGGAAGCGGAGACGCTGGCCCGGCCGGCCCGGAAAAGCGTGATTGGGTGGGGCATCGAACGGCAATACCTGGAGTTTCACCGGTCAGACTACGAGTTGCGGCGGCCGCTGAGAATAATCGTTCCCCGTCCGCACGAGGAAGTATATAACAACGGCTTCATCCTGAGGGCGATGGCGCTGTTGATTGTAAATGGAGACGTCGAGGTAACTTTCCCCGGTTTCGGCAGTCAGGCGAGTCGGTTCCGCGCCGAAAGCGAGTCGCTGACCGGCGATAAGGTGAGATTCTATCAGAGAATGTCGCGGCATGAGTTTATGCGCTTCATGTCCGGCTTCGATGTATACTTGTCGGCCGCCATGTCGGATTCTTCGCCCGTATCTTTAATAGAAGCCATGGGATTGGGCTTGATTCCCGTCGCGGCGGATATCCCGGGGGTCTGCGAATGGCTGACCGAGGGCAGCGGCTACAGGTTCAAGCAGAATTCCGTAGATGGCTTGAGAGCGGTGATCGACAGGCTGCTATCGGAGAAAGACCCGCACGAGGGCATGCGGCGGGATAACCTGGAACGGGTCAGGCGGGAGGCTGTCTTCGAAGACAATGTAGCCGAACGCATACGGCTCATGCGCCGACTGGTGGAGGATGCCGATGGCTGAGAGACGGGTCCTCCTGATTGGCTACTATTTCCCGCCGCTGGGCGGGGCGGGTGTGGGGCGACCCCTGGCACTTTTCAAGGGTTTGCCGGAGCACGGGTACAACTGTGACGTGTTGACCGTCAAACCGGTCGCTTACCGAGTCTATGAGCCGGAACTGCTCGACGGGCCGGACCTGCAAAGAGTGTATCGCGCGCGCTCTTTCGACCCGCAGCGCCTTCTGTATCTGCTGGGAGTGAGAAAAGTCAAGGCGGGTGCAATTCGCCGGGGCAAGAAGATGGCGGATCGTTTCTTTCCGGACGCCAAGGTCGGCTGGGTGAGGCCGGCGGTGAGGCTGGGGCGTACCCTGGCCGGCAACCGGGGCTATGACGTAATTATGTCGACCTCGCCGCCGGTGTCAGCGCACCTGGTGGCGCGCAGGCTGGCGGCCGATTTCAAGCTACCGTGGGTGGCCGATTTCCGCGATTACTGGACCGGCTATAAGCCCGAAGAATGGTACGGCGACAGCCGACTGGCGGCCAGGGCGCATGCGTTGCTCGATGCGATCAAGAAAGATGCCTCGGTCCGGACAACGGTGAATGGAACCATCGCCGCCTACCTCGGTGGAGCCGAAGTCATCCGCAACAGTTACGACGAAACCCTGGCCGGGCTGTGGACACTGCCGTCGAGTGCGGAGGTGTTTACTATCGGTCTTTTCGGGACGTTCAACGAAGATTATCCGGTGGAGCCGCTGCTGCAGCTTCTGGACCGGCTCCGAAAACGGGCCGGGGATCTATTTGAGAAAGTCCGGTTGCTGCAGGTCGGCGACGTGGAACCGGAGTGGCTGAGGAGTTGCCTGGCTCGTTTCGGCCTGGAGGAGCGCTGCACGATGCACCACTTTGTCCCGCGGGCGGAGGCGGTGAAGATTCTCTCTGAAAGCCACCTTTTCTATCTGGGCATGCCGTCGGAGAGACACGCGGGCATATCGACCGGGCGCATTTACCTGCTTCTGGCCTCGGGACGACCCATCCTGGCCGCGACCAGCCCGGGCAGTGAAATGGCTAAGCTCATCGAGGTTTCTCAAAACGGTTTCTGTTTTGACGAACAAAACGTCGAGGCGGCGGCGGGCTATCTGTCGGGTCTGATTGAAACGTTTTTGTCAGGCTCGATGTCCATAACGCTACTGCCCGGGTATGCTCGACAATTCTCATCGGAGAATATGGTGGCCAGGTTCGCCTCTGTCTTTGACGGGGTAGTTTCCGAGCGCCGGTCCTGAGCGACTATTTCAGATAAACCATTTTTTTGACGCCGCTGAAGGCGTCGCTTTGCAGACGGTAGAAGTATATTCCCGTGGCGACGGCGCGACCCCGACTGTCAGTGGCATCCCACGACACCGAATGTGTCCCGGCCGGCAATACCGAGCTTATCAACGTGGTTACTTTCTGCCCGCTGATATTGAAGACGGACAAATTCACGGCGGTCAGACGGGGAAGGTCGAAAGTGATGGTAGTGGTTGGGTTGAAGGGGTTGGGGAAGTTCTGTACCAGGCGGAAGCTTTGCGGGAGCACGGTTTGCTGGTCATCGACGTCGGAGACGAGGGACGGCGTATAGCTCTTCTGAGCGACGGTATAACCGCCTTTGGACGCGGCGATGCCGTAGGTGACGCCAAGCTCGAAGTCGCAGACAAAAACGGCCGCTCCGTTTTGGTCGGTAAGGAAGCGAGCTACCAAGCCGGCGTCGTCGCTCAGGGTCACCCGGCAGTCAGCCACGGGATGGCCTTGCGAAGTCACGTTGACAGTGAGCCGGCCTTCGGCAGGGACCAGGTTGACGGCGAGTTTTCCGGGGACACCGGTGTAAACCCGGAGGGTCGGGTCGCCGAAGAAATTCTGGCCGTACACGAGGTCCCGGAAGTAGTAATGCACCGCCTGCGATTTGTACATTGCCTGGACGGCCGGCAGGTCGGGGTGGGCGAAGAGGGAGTCGAAGAAGGTCTTCTGTAAAATGTGGCTAGAACTGACCCAGCCGTAGCGAGAATAGGCGACAAAGGCGACGGCGCCCGCCGCCGGCAAGCTCAGCAGGGTCTGGGCCATGTTGGGACCGGGCTGGTTCATCGGCGGCTGGTCGAGATCGAAACCGCCGTTATCACAGGCAAGCGAATAGTAGAATGATGTCCTGCCGTTGGGGGCCAGGTCGGTGAAAGCGCCGTGCACGGACGGCTGGGCCGCCGAGATGAAATACGATTTGGGCCAGTTGTTGTATCCGGCGGTGCGCACCGCAAAACCGTCGACGCGGCCGTGAGCCACGACGTTGACGATTCCGTAGCCGCCCGAAAGCGTCGTGACCAACTCGCAGGCAGGAACGTTGGTCGGCGAGGGGTCATCACCGGAAGCAGCTTCCACGCCGCCGACGGTATCGATGACGGACTGCGGGGGGAAAGCCCGGGCGATAAGATAGTGTTGGCCGCCGCCGGTGTAGTCGCGCATCTGGTCGGATGAGAAGAAGAAAACGTTCTCAAGGTAGGCGTCGTCGCCGCCGCCGGGGTTGGTCTCGTAGGCTATCAGTTTGTCGATGTAAGCGGTCACTTCCTCCGGCCGGTTAAACGGCAGCCGCCCGACGCACAGTTCGGGTGCGAGGCCGGCCAGGTCGATATCGCGCTCCCCCCAGACATTATCGTCGTCCGCATCCCAGTCCGAGCTAAGTTCGGCAAAGTATAAATCGCACACCATCTGGTCGCGCAACTCCGGCGTGATACTCACCGAGTGGTGGTAGGCATACCGTATCGGCAGGACCGTTTCGTCTCCCACCAGGAGAACATAGCGCCCGCCGTTGCCGTGAAAGGTCTTCAAGTATTGGCGAAGCCGCTCGGGATCGTCCCTGCCGGATGAGGATGTAAGGATATCGTCGATGACGGCCATCTCGGTTTTGTAGCCGGTCGAGTTTTTGTAATGCTCCAGCGGCTTTAGAGCCGGGACAAGGTCGGCCGAAGTGACGAGCAGATACTCGACTGCGGTTACGTCGCTACGGTCGAAGGCGGGACGGTCCTTTTCGGGTGGCGGCACCGCCGCGATCTCAGCCGGTTTGCGAAGCTCGGGGCCGGTGATCTTTCTCTCACCGACAAAAACGTTAATGCTCCGGTGGAACCATGAGCGCCCGGTTTCATCGACCGTCACGGGAAAAAGCAGGAGCCTGACGCAGCGACCGGCGGCCGTGGCGACTTCGCGGTCGACGTAAACCGGTTCAAGACCGAGCCGTTCCAGAACAGCCGATGAGGTTATGTGAGCGTAGGCTCCGGACTCTGAGGTAGCCATGTCAGGCCCGACAAGGGGCGGACTTTCCCGGGCTGTCAACTCCTCGCTACAGGCCTCATAATGGACCGATGATGCCGACTCGTCAGCCGCCAGCGAGACATAGACGGTCACAGCGCCGGCCGGCCGGCCCGTCCCGGCGGGAATCGCCTCAAGATCGGCATAGCGGTAGATTCGTGAAGGCCCGTCGAAGGAAAGCATAGCGCGGTCGAACGTTATCGTAGCCGATTGGTCAGCCAGGGCCGCCGAGGCCAGCAGAAGGATTAAGGCGGTTGTTTTTGCGAAGTTTTTCACTGGTGTTTTCCTGTTTCATTCTGTACTCCGATGGTCAGTGCAAGCGGTCTGCCCCGGCCGCAGCCGCCCACGATAAAAACCGGAAGGCCGTAACAGCCTGTCTTATAGTTTGTTATGAGGGTGACTGCGCGGCTCGGGGGGATACCGGCTTGGGATGGGGAACACAGAGTATAGTCATAAGTCGATATTCTGAGGGGTCTTGGCAAATGGGCCGGTTTTGTCAAGAGAAAAGATTTCTTTGCCGAGTCCGGTCAGGATAGCGTGTTACCAAAAAGATAAATTGTTTGTCTTGTTACTTGTTGGATTATTGCGAGTTAGCCCCCGCGTTTTTTTTAATTCCGACTCAAAAAAGCCTTGACTTTGGTGGGGAGAAAGTGATAATTAGTGTAAACTTTGGTACGAAGTGGGTTTATGTGGAGGAACTTTTGACCGGATTTTACGGCCAGTACCAAACGACTCTCGACGCAAAGGGTAGATTTGCTCTTCCAGCCAAGTTGCGCAGCGTCAAGGATGCTTCCAAGAAGATAGTACTTGACGGCAATTTGGTTTTGACCAAGGGATTAGAGGGTTGTTTGAGTCTTTATCCGGAACCGGAGTGGGAGATCATTCAAAATCGTCTATCCTCCCTCAACTTCACCAAGAAGGATTATCGCTCATTTGGCCGGAGGTTTTATTCTTCGGCGGCGATAGTAACCCCCGACCGGAACGGGCGGATTCTGGTACCGTCGCACCTTTTGCAGGAGGCGCACCTGGAGAAGGAACTCCTGGTGATCGGTGTGAATCGGTGGGTGGAAATCTGGAATCCCGAGCGTTACCGGTACTACCTGGAGCAGTTCGCGGGCGACTACGAGGACGTAGCGGAGCGGCTGTTCTCCGGCGATGGGTCCGAATCGGAGTGATAGCGGCCACCTGCCGGTGATGACCGGCGAGGTGGTCAGGCTTTTGGTGACCGATTCGAACGGTGCTTACCTGGACTTGACAGCCGGATTAGGGGGACATCTTCAGGCGCTTGCCGCAGACCTGGGAGCGTCGGCCCGTTTATATGGCATTGACAAGGATGGGCAGGCCATTGTGCAGGCCCGGAAGAATTTAGAAGCAATAGGACAACTCAAAGGGCTCAGAAAGGCATCGTACGCAGACGTTGACGTTGAGGTCGAAAGGTTTGAGGACAGGCAATTCGATGGATTGCTCATGGATCTGGGGCTGTCTTCGGACCAGTTGGATAACCCCGAACGCGGGTTCTCCTTTCGGCACGACGGTCCGCTGGACATGCGGTTTGACACGGATGCCGCAGGCAGGACAGCGGCGGATTTAATCAACGCCCTGGACGAGAGACAGATCGCCGAAATTCTTCGCCTGTTCGGCGAGGAAAGAGGCGCGGCCAGGCTGGCCCGAGCCATTGTCAGGGAAAGACAGAAAGAGATGATCCTCACCACCGCCCAACTCGCCCGTATCGTTACAGATATTGTTCCCCCGCCGTATCAAACGAAGTCACTGGCGCGCGTTTTTCAAGCCTTTCGCATAGCCGTCAACCGCGAGTTGGACGAATTGCAGGCGGTGCTGCCCAAGGCAGTCGCGCTGCTGAAGGCGGGCGGTCGGCTGGTCGTGCTCACTTATCATTCGCTCGAGGATCGCCTGGTCAAGCGGTTTTTCCAAGAAGAAGCCCGTGGCTGCGTCTGTCCGCCGGAACTTCCCCAGTGCGTCTGCCACCAACAGCCCCGTTTGAAAATAATCACGCGCCGGATACTGAGACCTACCCCGGAAGAGATAGAGAGTAACCCTCGAGCCCGGTCCGCCAAGCTTCGGGCGGCCGAGAGATTGCCACTATGAAAGAAGCCGTTCGCAGGTTCAAAGAAACGATTGAAATCAAGTCGACCATATTCAACCGGGTGCGTTCCCACCGCTATTTCTCCATCTCCATGCTGGTGGCCGCCTGTCTGTTCGCGGCCTGCTTTCACGTCTGGCAGCGCGTCAAAGTAATCGAACTGGTCAAGGAAGTGTCCCAGTTGCAGGCCGAGAACAAGTCCCTGCTGGATGATTACAAAAAGGTTCATTCCGATATCGCCTCCTTGTCCATGGCCAGCCGCATCGAACGATATGCCCGGGACACGCTGGGGTTGGCGCCGGTAGAAGTTGACCGTCTGTACACGCTGGTCAGGGGGGACAGGCCATCCGCCGACCCCGACGAACTGGTGGTGATGCTGTCGGCCATAAAGCGCGTGGCCGATTACATGCCGGTTGTCGCCGAGACCAGGGCAGACGCGAGGGTGCTGCAAGGGGTGAGATTTGATTCCACTTCGGGACAGGGGGCCGACAAGTGAAACGAACCCGCCAGGAACGGATTCGGTTGGGCCTGGTATTTGTCCTGGTTTGCCTGTTTTTCGCGGCGGCAGTGGCGCGACTGGTCCAAATGCAGATATTCCTGGCACCGGAATACAGCAGTATCGTCGATAAGCAGTCGTCCGGCAAAGTCTCCATTCCCGCCAATCGCGGCTACATCTTCGACCGCTTCGGGACGGTTGTTGCCAGCAATGTTCAGGTCTCGTCGCTTTATGCCTACCCGGACCGTGTTTCGGAACTTAATAAGGTCTGTGCCTATCTTGAAAAGTTGTTTGACCTGAAGCAGGGCAGCGCGCGTCGGCGGTACGGCCTGGCAGTCAAGAAATTCCGCTGGATAAAGAGGATGCTGCCCGACGAGATGGCCGACCGAATTCAGGCCACGGCGCCACCGGGGCTGTTTTTACGCGACGAGAAACGGCGGGAGTATCCGTTCGGGACGGTGGGGCGTCAGATTTTGGGATTCACCGACATCGACAACCGCGGCCAGGCGGGTTTTGAGCTTTCGTATGATTCGGTCCTGGCCGGTCAGCAAGGCTGGGCGGATATACGGCGGGACGGTCTGAGAAATACCTTTCGCGTCAACGAAAAGGCGCTGGTCAAACCGGTGCCGGGGAAAAGCTTTGTTCTTACGGTAGACTGGCGGCTGCAGGAAATTGCTGAAGAGGAGCTCCAGGCGGCGGTGGAAAAACACAATGCCAGTTCCGGTATGGCGGTGTTTCTCGACTGCAACAACGGCGACATCCTGGCAGCAGCCCACTTCGATCCTTCGGAAAAGCATCGCGACAAACCGGTGAAACTTCGGCCTGTAACGGATCAGTTTGAACCTGGTTCGGTTCTGAAAGCGTTTACGGCCGCCGGTCTACTTGACAATAACCTCGTCAACTTCAGCGATTCCACGTTCTGTGAGGAGGGGGCCTGGAGAATCGGGCGCCGGGTTCTTCACGACGACAAGGAGCACGGCTGGCTGAGTTTTCGCCAGATAATGGAGTTGTCGAGTAATATCGGTGTGGCCAAGCACGCCATCGAGTTGGGCGGGGAGACGCTCTGGGAGACGATGCGCCGTTTCGGTATGGGTGACAGGCTCGCCATCGGTCTGCCCGGAGAAACCGGCGGCCGGCTGGCGCGGCCATCGCGGTGGTCGGATTACAACATAGCGGCGCTGGCCATGGGACACTCGGTAGCGGTGACGGCGATGCAACTGGCGGCGGGCTTTGCCGCCATTGCCAACGGCGGGGAGCTGTTACGGCCGGCCCTGGTTCTGGGAGAAGTTGACAAGAACGGCGCGGTCGTGAGTACCTCCCGGCGGGAAGTGCTCGGCGAGGTTATGTCCGTAACCTCGGCGGATTCATTGCGGGCCATACTGCGGGGTGTCGTGGAGAGAGGCACGGCCGAGGTGGTCAATTCGCCGGCCATTTCGATAGCGGGTAAAACCGGAACCGCCCAGATACCCGACGTGGCGAACAAGCGCTATTTCCAAAACAAGTTCGTGGGCAGTTTTGCGGGTTTCTTTCCGTGCGAAAAACCCATGATCGCCGGCGTGGTGGTTCTGACGGAAGCGCACCCGGTTCACTACGGCGGTCACACGGCCGGCCCGGCGTTTCGCAGGATTGCCGAACGGTACGCCATTTTGCAGCCGGGGCTCCTGACCGATCCGGCACGAATGCTGGTGGAGAACACCGAGGGGAAGAAGGAGATGGTCGAGGTTCCGGATATCGTGGGGCGCACGGTGACGGCCGGGCGGGAGATGGTCAAGGAGCGTCACCTGATGCTTCGCTGTGACACCGAGCAGGGACAGATCGTTTGGCAGTTCCCGCCGGCGGACGGTTTGCTTTTTGAAGGCGACGAACTGCTGGCGACGGCGGCGCGGCCGGGCGAAGAAGACAGAAAGATGGCGGACCTGACCGGCCTGTCGATACGAGAGGTCTCGGCGTTTCTGCGGTTCGTGGGTATAAAATTCAGAGTGCAGGGCAACGGACGTGTCGTTCGCCAATCCATACGTCCGGGTGAAATCATAACAGCAGAAGCAGCGGTGTGCCGGCTGGAGTGCCGGCCCATATAGGAGGCAGCCATTAAGTTAGGCGAGTTGGTACATGGCTTGAAGGAGGCCGAGTTGAGCGGTAGCGGCGAGGTTGAGATCGCCCAGATCGAGTACGATTCGCGGTTGGTGAAACCCGGCTCGCTCTTTGTGGCCATCCGGGGTTATCGGCAGGACGGGTATGATTTCGTCGAGCAGGCCAAAGCGCAGGGGGCGGTGGCGGTCCTGGGTGAAAAGGATGGGTGCGACCTGATCGACAACCATGTCAAGGTCGGCAATGCCCGCGAGGCGTTGGCGAAGGTGGCCGCCCACTTCTACGGATACCCCGGCCTGAGAATCAAGGCCTGCGGCGTCACCGGTACCAACGGCAAGACGACGACCTGCCTGCTCCTGAAGAGCATCCTCGAAGCGGGGCAGAAAAGCGTCGGGTTGATAACTTCCATGATTTATGACACCGGCAAGGATGTTTTTAAGGCGGAGCGCACGACGCCGGAATCGCTCGATACGCAGCGGCTTTTGTACTTGATGAAAAACAACGGCTGTGTTAACGCCGTGATCGAGGTGTCCTCGCATGCGTTGATGCTGCACCGGGTGGACCATATCAACTTTCGGGTGGCCGTCTACACGAATCTTTCGCGGGACCATCTCGATTTCCACAAGACGATGGAGGACTATCTCGAGGCCAAGGCGCGCCTGGTCAAACGTCTGGAAGGTCCCTTGAGCTATGCCGTTATAAACCTGGATGTTCCGGAGTTTCGGGGCCTGATCGGCGATTTCAGTTCGGCGTACATGAGCTATTCCATGGCCGACAAGAGCGCTGACGTTTACATCGGGGACTACGAATTGAAACCGTCCGGGACCATCTTCGATCTGGTGACGCCGATGGATACGCGGACGATTTCGTTGAAGCTGCCGGGAAGATTCAATCTTGCGAACGCGTTGGCGGCGGCGGCCGGCGGTCTGGCCAGCGGGGTGGATTTGGATCACGTGGTGGAAGGTCTGGAAAGCGCGCAGCCGGTGCCCGGGCGCTTCAACCCGGTTGAAAGCGGGCAGCCGTTTGCCGTATATGTCGACTACGCGCACACTCCCGATGCCATTCAGCGGCTGTGCGAATCCGCCCGGGAACTGACGGCGGGGCGGTTGTTGCTGCTGTTCGGCTGCGGCGGTGACCGTGACCGGGGCAAGCGCCCGCTGATGGGGCGTGTCGCCACCACGATGGCCGACTTTGCCGTTCTGACCTCGGACAACCCGCGCAGTGAAGAGCCGAAGGCCATTATCAAGGATGTCAAGCCCGGTCTCGAGGGGAAGAACTACCAGATCGTTGCGGACCGCCGCGAGGCGATTGAAGCGGTGCTGAAGCAGGCCCGGGCGGGCGACGTGGTGCTCCTGGCCGGCAAGGGCGCGGAAGATTACCAGGAAATCAAGGGTGTGCGTCACCCATTTGACGATATCGCGGAAGCGAAAAGAGTGTTAACCGAGTTGGGATACTCAACCATTATGACCAACGAGGGGACTTGATTAGTTTGCGTTTCGATCAACTGGCCGAGATGACGGGTGGAGCCCTCCGCAACGCCGACACGGCGGCCGGGGTCTTTACCGGCGTTTCCATCGACAGCCGGACCCTCCGGAAGGGTGAGTTGTTTGTGGCTATTCGCGGTGACAACCACGACGGGCACAGCTTCGTTGATCAAGCCGTCCGCGGCGGCGCCGCCGGTCTCATGGTTGAGCATAGCTGGCCGGGACTTGAGGATATCGGCGACGTCCCGGTGGTAGCCGTGGCCGACAGCCACGAAGCGATGCTGACAATAGCGGCCCGCTATCGCAACCAGTGCCGGGCCCGGTTTGTCGGCATCACGGGTTCCAACGGCAAGACCACTACCAAGGAACTGGCATTCCATCTTATCGGGGCGGTGGAGACAAGTATTTATCGTTCGCCGGGCAATCTCAACAACCTCTATGGCGCGCCGCTGGCGTTGTTCGCCACCCCCGAAGTCGCCAGGGTGGCCATTATTGAACTGGGAATATCCACCCGGGCCGAGATGCCGCGTCTGGCCGGGATGGTGCATCCCGATGTCATTGCCATCACCAACGTGGGGCCGTCACACCTGGAGTTTCTCGACTCGGTCGAGGCGGTGGCGCGGGCAAAACTCGAACTGGTCAGGCAGGCCGCGCCGGAGGTGCCCGTCATCATTAACGCCGATGACCCGGTCCTGGTGAGCGAGACAGAGAAAGTACGGACAGACTACATAACCTTCGGTATTGACAACGAGGCCGATTTCCGAGCACAGGCGATAGACGTCGATCAGAAGGGCAGCGCCAAGGTCACTATCGAGGGTCACACGTTCCGGCTGCCGTTGGCGGGCCGCCACCAGGTGTCCAACCTGCTGGCCGCTTATGCCGTCTTCAGGACGCTGGGATATGACTTCGCCGGAATCGATACGGGCGGCATTGACCTGGGTACCGCGCCCATGCGTGGGCAGGTGGAAATAAAAAAAGACATCACGTTTTTCGCCGACTGCTACAACGCCAACCCGGATTCGATGAAGGCCGGCCTGAGGACGTTTTTCGAGTTGCCGGGCCGCGGGCGACGGGTGGTTATCCTGGGCGATATGCTCGAGCTGGGCAAGGCGGGACCGGCTTACCATCAGCAGGTCGGCCGGGACCTGGCCGCACACGATTTCGATTTGGCTATCCTTATCGGAGATTTGGCGCACCATATCCGAGACGAGTTGTTGGGGATGGACGTGCCGAAGGCCAAAGTTATCTATTTTGAAAAACTGCCGCCGGCCGGGCAGGAGGTAGCGGCGCTGTTGCGCGCAGGCGATATGGTGATGGTCAAGGCTTCACGAGGCATCGGCCTGGAGGCGGTCATCAAAGCCGTGGAAAACGAAGAGGAGGAATCCTGATGTTTTATCATCTTTTGTATCCTCTGACGAAATACGTGTCGGGATTCAACCTGTTTCAATACATCACCTTCCGTACCGCGGCGGCGACCGTCACGGCCATAATTATCAGCCTGATTCTGGGACCGCTGTTCATCCGCCTGCTGAGAAAACATCAGATGAGCGAGACTATCCGCGACGAGGTCCCGGAAGGCCACAAAAAGAAGGCCGGCACCCCCACTATGGGCGGCTTGGTAATCCTGGCCGGTATCATCATCCCCACGCTCTTGTGGGCTGATCTGAGCAACTTCTACGTGCTGATGATCTTGTTGGTGACGGCCTGGATGGGTTTAATCGGATTTATGGATGACTACCTGAAGGTGGTCAAAGGGCAGCCCCGGGGTATGGTGGGTCGGAAAAAGCTGGTGGGGCAAATTCTGCTCGGTCTTATTTTCGGGCTAATGCTTCTGTACTGGTCGCCGAGCGACCAATTTGACGGCACGACCAGCATACCCTTCTTAAAGAACTATGTCCTGGTACTGGGCGCATTCTATGTGCCTTTTGTGATTGTCGTTATTGCCGGATCGTCGAACGCGGTCAACCTTGCCGACGGTCTTGACGGCCTGGCTATCGGTCTGTGCGGCATATGCTTCATTGCCTTTACGGGGATGGCATATCTGACGGGGCGGCTCGATTATTCCAGTTATCTGCAGATCGATTACATCCCCGGCGCGGGCGAGTTGACCATCTACTGCGGGGCCGTGATTGGTTCATCACTTGGCTTTCTATGGTTTAACACGCACCCGGCCGAGGTTTTCATGGGCGATACGGGTTCGCTGGCCCTCGGGGGGGCGCTGGGCGCTCTGGCGATCATGTTGAAGAAGGAACTACTGCTGGTTATTGTCGGCGGGGTTTTTGTAATAACCGCTCTCTCGGTGATCATACAGGTTTTGTCCTATCGGTACCGGGGCGGCAAACGAGTTTTCAAAATGGCTCCCCTGCATCACCACTTTGAGCTGATGGGGTGGTCGGAGTCCAAGATTGTCGTGCGTTTCTGGATACTGGGCGCCCTGTGCGCCCTGGTGACGCTGGCGACACTGAAAATACGATGACGGTTGAAGAACGCATAAAAAACAGGAAGATTGGGATAATCGGCATGGCCCGATCCGGCATGGCGGCGGCCTTCCTGGCTGACCTGATGGGGGGTAAGCCATTTGTCTCGGATGCGAAGGCAGCCGAGCACCTGTCCGGCGAACCGGAGCGACTCCGGAAAAACAGGATACCGTTCGAGACGGGTGGGCATACTGACAGGTTACTGCAGTGTGACTACGTGGTGATTTCGCCAGGAGTGCCGCTGTCGGCCGGCATTGTGGAAAAGGTGCGTGCCAAAGGTATCCCGATTTTTTCCGAGATTGAATTCGCCTCCTGGGTCTGCCGGGGGCGCATAATCGGCGTCACCGGCTCCAACGGCAAGACGACAACAACCACCCTGCTCGGTCACATCTTCAGCGCCGCCGGTTTTGACACCTTCGTCTGCGGTAATATCGGGTTTCCGTTCGCCGAGATCGTCACCAGAATTCCAAAGGAGGGAATCGCGGTGGTGGAAGTCTCCAACTTCCAACTGGAAACGATAGCGGATTTCAAGCCGGCGGTGGCGGTTATCCTGAACCTCACGCCGGATCACCTCGACCGGCATGCCTCGTTTGAAGAGTACAAGAATATCAAGTACCGTATCACGGAAAACCAGGGGCCCGATGAACACCTGGTGGTGAACCTCGATGATCCCGAGATCGTGGCCGACAACGCCGCCAGCCGCGCGGGCAGAGTTTATTTCACAGCTACCGACCGCAACGATGCCGCCGCTTTCGTGCGTGACGGCAAGCTCTGGGCGAAGTATGCATCGGGCGAGGAGCCGATAATCGACTGCCGCCGGATACTCATCCCCGGACCGCACAACCTTCAGAACGCCGCCGCCGCTGTCGCCGTGGCGGTGCAGTTTGAAATTCAGCCGGAGGTACTCGCCGGAGTCCTGGAAACATTTCCGGGGGTGGAGCACCGCCTGGAGAAAGTCGGGAAAGTGGCCGGAATAGATTTCGTCAACGATTCGAAAGCCACCAATGTCGACTCGGTGTGCTATGCTTTGCGCTCTATCGATACGCCCATCCATCTGATAGCCGGCGGCCGTGACAAAGGCTCGCCATACGAGCCAATTGCGGAGTGGGGAAAAGGGAAGATCAAGAGCATAGTGGTTATCGGTGAGGCCGGCGACAATATTTTTCGCGCTCTGGGACAGTCTTTCCCGGTGCAGTTTGCCGAGAGCCTGGAAGAGGCGGTCAGGAAGAGTTTCGAAGCGGCCTTTCCCGGAGAGACGGTTCTACTGTCTCCCGGCTGCGCCAGTTTCGATATGTTCGAGAATTTCGAGCAGCGCGGCAAGGTTTTCAAAGAAGCCGT
>CBFCYQ010000033.1:0-17421 GCA_965602205.1 uncultured bacterium
GGACATGTTGAAGTGCTAATCCGCTGCCCCCGAATACTTATGCAATCACTCTCAGATGTTACACACGACTTAGATTCACTGGACGAGTTCTTGGCCACTGAAATAGGGTCAAGTAAGATACATAGGGTAGTTGTAGAGCTTACTGAAGCCACTCCCCCCTTTCGGATCATTGGTGTTGTGGACCTGGATGGTAAGCAATTAGATCTCTAACCTCAGGCCGTTTCTTGCAAGGCGTTCACATGGTTGTACTATGGGATCACTACACATGCTCGGGTGGTCGGCTGCCCCGCCGCTTGCGCCGAGATTCTGGACACCTTCTAAGGCGCACCCCCCCCGCAAAACCCCTACCAAACCTCCGTTGTTTATTCCCTCAGCCCCCTTCATGGACCAATACGCCTGAGCCGGATTTACAAATTCGCTACCAAACATGAGGGCCACAAATAGAAAACGAGAAAACGAACCCATTTCCGTGTATCTCTCAGAGTCGTAAGCCGTTACCCGGAATTCCCGAATTTTGGCTTACATACACCCCCGGAGTCATTGCCGGGAGCGCCAGCGAACGGGCAATCCATCTCCCTCTTGGCGGGGTGCCCCACAGCTTGCTGTGGGTGCCTCTATTCAAGTCATCGCGAGGAGCGCCAGCGACGTGGCGATCTCATACCGCCATAGTGAGATTGCCGCGTCCGCCTATGGCGGACTCGCAATGACATAATTGGGATAGTGAGTCAGGCCGTGCCTGCCGCTAACGCCCCTGCTCTTGCATTGACTGGATGGCTTGCAGCGCTTGAAGGGCCTGGGGATGTTCCGGGGCGAGCCGCAGGGCTTCGTTGAAATGCGCGGTAGCCTCGTCGAGCCTGCCCTGCCGGGTCAGCACAATGCCGGCATTGCAGTGCGCGTTGGGATTGTCCGGCCAGATTTGCAGCGATTGATAGAACCGGGCCACCGCCTCGTCGAACTTGCCCTGTTGGGCCAGCGCCAGGCCCAGATCATGCAACGCCTGGGCGTCGTTCGGCGCTGTGTGCAGCCCTTCCTCGAAGTGCCCGACCGCCTCGTCGAGCTTGCCGGTCAACGCCAGCGCACAGCCCATGTTGCGGTGGGCATCGGCGAAATACGGCCGCAGGTGCAGTGCCTCGTTGAGCTGGTGAATCGCCTGGTGCGGCTTGCCCTGGCGTATCAGCGCTACTGCCAGGTTGGTGTAAGACTCGGCGTCCGGGTCGAATTCGACAGCTTTGTAGTAGTACTTCACCGCTTCTTCCAGGTCGTTGGCCTTAAGGTACAGCGCCGCCAGGTAGGCATATGACAAGCCCTTGTCGGGCATCGAGTTCATGTGGCCTAGAAGAACGTCGGTCTGGATATTCCGCCAGCGCGCCCGCATTTCTCCGTCGCCGAACTGGGAGAAATCCTCGGAGTTTTTGGCGAAGTAGTCGTCCATCAGACTCACGAACCGTTCCCGCTGCTCCGGCGTGGCCCGCTCCAGGTCCACCATCCCGGGAAACGGCGCGTACAGCGAAACGGCGTACTCGGCGAATTCGAGTTGGGCGTCGACGTCCTTGGTCACAGCTTCGGTGATCTGCCGCGTCTCGTCACTGAGCCATCCGTACGATCGGATGTTTTCGGATATGGCCGGGTCGGCCACGTACATCAGTTTCGGCGCCGTGAACTCCAGCCGCGGTCGGCTGTCGGTATTGATCGGCCCGTCACCGAAGAGCACTTTCAAATCTTCGGCAAGCACCAGTCGGTAGAGAAGCTCCGGCCGGGCCAGGCGTATGTTCTTCGACTGCCGGGCATACTGCAGGTTCCGGCGGGCGTTCTCCAGAACCGGCCCGTTCTCGCCCTTGAAACCGATCAGCAGGTAGTCCGGGCCCTTCGTTGACGGCCAGGTCGCCACCAGCAGGCTGTTGGGGAAAACATCGGCAAACGTCCGGCCGATCAGCGCGAACGTCGCCCAATCCATCTGGTAGGAGAAGATGAACTGCGCAAAAATGCCGTCATCATTCAGCCGGTCATGGACGTAGGTGAAGAAATCGCGCGTGAACAGCGTCGCCATGCCCGCCATCCACGTGCTCGAGGGTTCGGATGTGACAACATCGTACTTGCGGTCTGTCAGCCCCAGGTGGGCCCGCCCGTCCTGGATAATCAAGTTCGTCCGGGGATTGGTCAGCACCTCGTAGTTCCACGGGATGAAGAGATCGCTCGCCTCGGCCACCTGCTTGTTGATGTCCACGACGTCGAGCCGCTCGAGCGGATAGCACAGGGCCTCGCACGCGGTAATACCGCTGCCCAGACCCAGGGCCATGACCGACTTCGGCTGCGGATGGAATATCAGCGGGAAATGCGCCAGCAGAGTCTGCGTGGTCATGTCAGTGCGCGTCGATGCATCCGGCTTGCCGCTGTTGGCCATCGAGTACATGACATCGCCAAGCCCGTAGGTGTACTTCGTGACTGTCGTGAATCCGCCAATACCGTCACCATAGTACATCAACTCCCCCTGCTCGAGCCGGTTCAGTATCTCCGGGCCCTCAAGCAGTGTCTCCAGCCAGCCGTAACCGGCCATATCGGTGCTGACATCGACAAAACGGTGATACTTCCCCTCGGCGTACAGATGGCGGTTCCAGGTCGGGTAATAAAAACTGAACACCACTCCGGCCGCCGCCGCCGTCGCCAGAAGCGCCACCCGGATAGTCTGTCGCCTCTTTCGGAAGTAGACGATCCCGGCAATCACCAGGGCCGTCAAAAGCTGCACGGCGATGACCAGGCTCAGGCCTCTCTCTTTTCCGAGAAGCGGCACCAGCACGAAACCGGCGCAGAACGAGCCCAGCACGGCGCCGATGGTGTTAATGGCATAGGCATACCCGATGGACCGGCCCACCCGCTTGATCGACTGGGTATATATCTTCCCGACCAGCGGAAACGTCGCCCCCAGGCACACCGTAGGCAGGATCATCACGAGGAAAAGTATGACCGCCTTGGAAATACTCAACAGCGCAAACCGGTCCTGGAAAACATATATGACTTTGGCAAAAAACAGTTGGCTGTTGCCCAGGAAATGACTGACCACCAGGGCAAACAACCCGGCGGCGATTTGCGTGCCGATAAGAAGCCAGATCGGTCTTCGGCTCCTGTCGGCCAGCCGGCCGAAGATTATACTGCCGACGGCCAGGCCCAGGATAAACGTCACCAGCACGATCGTGAACGAGTAAGTCGTCGGCCCCACGATCAGTCCCAGCAGCCGCGTCCATATGACTTCGTAAGCCATAGCGCAAAACCCGGAGACGGCGAAAATAAAAAGCGCGCCTCCCAACACACCGCCGGTGGCAACCTGTACGGGGCCGGCCACGACCGTCTCCGATGGCGCCTGCGGCTCCGGCGCCCCCTGTGGCAGCCGCTCTCTGTAGCCGACGCGGAGACATACCAGACCGATAGCGGCATTGACCAGCACGGCCACTGCCAACGTGCCCCACATCCCCAGCAGGTGGATGAGCCAGAAACCGCACAGCAACGACCCGACCGCCGCACCGATGGTGTTGAGGCCATACAACCGCCCGGCATGCGCCCCCAGGTGCGACAGGCGGGTAACATAGAAACGGCACAGAATGGGCAGCGTCGCGCCCATACAGATAACCGGCAGAATGAAGAGTATCACGCACCCGACAAACGTCAGGAAGTGATACAGCATGGATTGTTCAAAGAGATTGTTGTAAGCAACGGCGAATACCGGCCTGAATACGACCAGCAGAAGGGGCAGCAACAGACCGTAGCCGCCCACTATCAATTCCAGGACACCGTAAATCCTCACCAGCCGGAGAGGTTCTTTGATGCTGTCGATAGTCCGGCTGGCCAGGTAACTGCCCAACCCCAGCCCGCCCATGAAAACGGTCAGGATAATGCTGACGGCGAACGGCGCCCCGCCGATTATCTTGACCACCATCCGCGTCCAGAGAATCTCGTAGATAAGGCCCGACATACCCGACAGGAAAAAGCAGACCATTATCAGGAGATAGAGGTTAGCGGCCGTTTTGGAGGGGGTTTCCTTGTTGGTCATCAGTAGTCTCTCATAGCCGGCACTGCCGGAGGCACTCCGTGAAATGTTCTATTTTCTCAGGTACTCCGCCAGTTTTTCGCGGAAGTCTTTCTTGGAAATATCGGAGTCGAGGTTGCCGCTAAAAGCAATCGAAATCTTGCTGGTCTCCTCGGAAACCACCACCACGACGGCGTCGGACACCTCGCTGACACCTATAGCCGCCTTGTGTCGCATGCCGTACAGCTTGCGGTACCGGGGATTGGTGGTCAGGGGCAGCGAAGCCGCGGCCGCCACGACAAAGTCACCCGACACTATGACGGCACCGTCGTGCAGGGGCGTATAAGGTGTAAACAGGGTCACCAGCAGTTCGCTGGACAACTCGGCGTTTATCTCTTTACCGGATTCGGAGAAATTTTTAAGTCCGGTGCGGCGCTCAATGACAATCAGCCCGCCGTACCGCAATTCCGACAGACGCGAAACTGCCCGGCTGACTTCCACCAGCGCCTTCCGCTGTTCCAGGGTTACGAATTTTCTCAGCACCCGGTTCTGGCCGAGCTGGGCCAGGACCCCTCGAAGTTCCGGTTGAAAGACGATCACCAGGACAATCAGCCCAAATGTCGCCAGGTTCGAAAACAGCCACGTCAGACCTTCCAGGCGCAGCCAGTAAGCCACGAAGGCCACAAAGACAATGAGCGTCAAGCCGACAACGATTTGCGCCGAACGCGTCCCCTTGGTGAGTTTGAGAACCTCGTAGAAGATAAACGATACAATCAAAACGTCGATAAGGTCCTTAAAACCGAACCTGAGAAATTCAATCTCCAGCAACGTCATCTCGTCTCCTTTATCGCCTGCAGCACCTTGAGCGCCTCCACGGTTTCATGGACGTCGTGCACCCGGACTATATCCACGCCGTTGAGGACCGCGGCCACGGCGGCGGCAATCGAGCCGCCGATGCGCCGCGCCGGCGGGCGCTCGCTGGGATGAATCATTTGTATAAACGATTTCCGTGATGCTCCCATGACAAGCGGGCACTCCAGGCGTTTGAGTTCACCGAGGCCCGCCAGTATATCGAGGTTATCGGCCAGCCGCTTGCCGAAACCGATGCCCGGGTCCAGGATGATCTTCGACTCGTCGATTCCGCACCGGCCGCAGAAATCAAGGCGCTCTTCGAAGAAGGCCGCGATTTCGCCCACGCAATCGTCGTAGTGCGGATTTTTTTGCATGTCGCGCGGTGTGCCCAGCATGTGCATCAGCACCACCGGTGCCTTTTTCTGAGCAACTACCCCGGCCATACCCGGCGAGAACCGTAACGCCGAGATATCATTAACGATATCCGCCCCCGCCTCCAGTGCCGACAGGGCGGTTTGATCTCTGTAAGTATCGATCGATATCGGAATTCGGCTTTGTTTTCGAACCTGCTCAATCACAGGTATCACGCGCCTGAGTTCCTCTTCCGGGGAAACCGTTTCAGCCCCGGGTCGCGTGGATTCGCCGCCGATGTCGACAATATCCGCACCGTCGGCTTCCATCTTGAAAACCCAATCAGCCCACCGGTCGACCGAGACCGGTTCCGGCCGGCCGTCCGAGAAAGAGTCGGGCGTGACATTGAGAATCCCCATCACCAGCGGGCGGGACAATTCCAGTTGCCTGCTACCGGCCAACTCGATGAATCGCCGATGCTTCGTGGGTCTGTGTAGTGACTGTTTTGGCACGGAATAACCTTGTAACAATGTGTAAGTATATAAAGTTGTTTGTGGCTGAAAAATCAAGAAATAACTCCTCCCCGCAAGTGCCTCCTGACGGAAAGTCGCGGATTTCGACGATGGGGCCGCTGCCCGCGCCGGACCGGATCAGCGGACGTGGGGGATCAGACATACTCGGCCGGGCACGGCCAATCGGCCGAATCATGAATCAATGAGTTTGCGGCCCGCGAAGAAGAGCCAGGGCCTCCGCCCGGGTGGCATCTTTGCGCATTATTCCGCGGATAGCCGAAGTGACCACTTTGTTGCCCGGTTTCTTCATGCCGCGCATGGTCAGGCAGAGATGTTCGGCCTCGACCACAATCAGGACACCCTTGGGCTGGATGGCTTCGTGCATGGCATCGGCTATCTCGGTGGTCATGCGCTCCTGCACCTGGAGACGGTGCGAGAGTATTTCCACCACCTGGACCATCTTGTCAAAACCAGCCACCTTGTCGTTCTGCGGAATATAAGCGATATGAACCTTCCCGAAGAAGGGGAGGATGTGGTGCTCACAGAGAGAATAAAACGAGATATCCTTGACAATGATCATCTCATCCTTGTTCGAGGTAGTGTACTTCCTCAACTCCACCGCCGGGTCCTGGCGGATCCCGGAAAGGACCTCTTCAAAGTACTCCACCATGCGTTCCGGCGTGCGCACCAATCCCTCGCGGCGAGGGTCTTCACCGACGCCTTCAAGGATAAGAGTCACGCCCTTGATGATCTTGTCCCGGTCAAATGCCACTGGTCAACCCTTGGGTGTGGGAGCGGGCGCTTCCACCGGCTCGGCGTCGCCCGACGGGCGGCCGATGATTTCATCGACTTCCTGGCTGTCGATAATCTCTTTTTCGAGCAGAGCCTTGGACAGTTCGTGCAGTTTATCGATATTCTTGCTGAGGATATCTCGCGCCACCGTCTCAGATTTCTCAATCAGGGTCCGGATTTCCTGGTCAATCAGTACCGCCGTAGCTTCGGAGTAATCCTGGTGCTGCTGAATCTCGCGGCCGAGAAAAATGTGTTCTTCGGTCTTGCCGAAGGTGACCGGCCCGAGCTTCTCCGACATCCCCCAGTTACAAACCATCTTCCTGGCCAGCTTGGTGGCGCGCTCCAGGTCATTGCCGGCACCGGTGGTAAACTCGTTAAACACGAGCGACTCGGCCACTCGCCCGCCTAACAGCACGGCCAACTGCGTTTCCAGGTACTCTCGGGGATACGTGTGTCGCTCGTCAACCGGGAGCGACTGGGTCAGGCCCAGGGCCATACCCCGGGGGATGATAGTGACCTTATGGATGGGATCGGCCTTGGGCAGGAACTTGGCTACGAGCGTATGCCCGGACTCGTGGTAGGCTGTTATCTTCTTTTCCTCCTGCGAGATGACCAGCGACCGCCGCTCGGTACCCATCAACGTTTTATCCTTGGCTTCTTCGAACTCTTCCATAGAGACGGCGTCTTTGTCGCGGCGCGAGGCCAGCAAGGCGGCTTCGTTGACCATATTGGCCAGGTCAGCGCCCGACATACCGGGTGTGCCGCGGGCCAGGACCTGCAGGTCGATATCGTCGGCGAGTTTGAGCTTGCGTACGTGCACCTTCAGAATCCCTTCACGTCCCTTGACATCAGGTGTCGGCACCACAATCTGGCGATCAAAACGTCCCGGGCGGAGCAAGGCCGGATCGAGCACGTCGGGACGGTTGGTGGCGGCAATCAGGATGACACCGTCATTAGATTCAAACCCGTCCATCTCCACCAGAAGTTGATTCAGAGTCTGTTCGCGCTCGTCGTGGCCCCCGCCCAAACCGGCGCCGCGATGGCGTCCCACGGCGTCAATTTCGTCAATAAAGATAATACACGGAGCATTTTTCTTGCCCTGGTCAAACAAATCACGCACCCGGCTGGCGCCGACACCAACGAACATCTCCACAAAATCGGACCCGGACATCGAAAAGAACGGCACGTCGGCTTCACCCGCAACAGCGCGGGCCAGCAGGGTCTTACCCGTCCCCGGAGGCCCCAGGAGTAGAGCACCCTTGGGTATCTTGCCGCCAAGCCTCTGGAATTTCCCGGGTTCTTTGAGGAATTCTATGATCTCCTGCAGCTCCTCCTTGGCCTCGTCGGCGCCGGCCACGTCGTTGAAAGTCACCTTCGGGCGTTCGTCGGTCAAGAGCTTGGCTTTGCTCTTACCAAAAGAAAACAGACCCTTGGGGCCGGAGGCGCCCTGCATCTGCCTTATAAAGAACAGCCACAGCAGTATCAGTATCAGCCATGGTGCGAAGGAGAGCAAGACCTGAAAATACTCGGAACGCACTTTGGCAATGATTTTCACGTTATTCTTTTCCAGACGCTTGATCAAATCGTAGTTGTTATCCGGGAAAGGAATCCTGGATTTGAATTTGGAAAACGACTTGGTTGCGTTGGTCGAAGGAAAAACCTGCGGGTCCCGAAGAGAACCTTCCACTTCACGATCGGTGAAAGAAACCTCGATAATGTTTTCGCTGTCGATCTGGCCGACAAACTCCGAGTAGGTGATCTCCACCGTTTCCTGATTGAAACTGGAGTACAGGCTGAAGGCCAGATACATCACGACGAACAGAGCCGCCCAAAATACAAGCGAACGACCCGTCGTGCGCCAGTTCATGGGTTCACGGCCCTTGTCATCCTTGCCTTTCCGCGGGGGCGTGTTGCGATTTCTTTTAGGTCTGGGTTCAGCCACTTATTCTCCGTGTAACCTTAGTTTGTTTCCCAATATTATACTGCCGAGCCGTTTTTCTATTCATTAATATCGGTAACAGCCACAGCCTATTTTGGTTCAATTAATCGGCCAATAAAAGGCAGGTTACGGTATTTCTGGGTGTTGTCGAGTCCATAGCCGATGACGAATTCGTTGCCCAAAGAAAAACCTCGGTACTTGATATCCAACCGGCTGCGATGGCAGATCGGCTTGTCAATAAGGGTTGCGATTTCCACCGATGCCGGTTTCATCTTGTTGATTTCCGTCAGTATCATGGAAACGGTTCGCCCCGAGTCGACAACCCCTTCCACGATCAGGACGTGCCTTCCCTCGAGAGGAACCGCCACCGCTCCACCGTAAATGATCTGGTCTTCCCGCCTGGTGTCGCGGCGATAGGAAGCGGCGCTGACGAACTCCATTTCCAGGGGCAGTTTGATATGGCGAATCAGGTCAGCCAGGAAAACCACACAACCTTTCAGTACGCCCACCAGAACGGGAGTTTCGCTGGCGTAATCGCTGGTGATCTGACGGCCCAGTTCGGCGATACGACGACCGATCCGATCCTGATTTAAAAGCAATTCAAAGGGCTTCAGGCCAAGCTTTTCTGTGTTTTCGTATTCCAATCCTGACGACCTCTTTCGTTGTGGAGTCAATCTTCACCCGGTCAGCGATTTCGAACCCCACCAACCAGACAATACCCTGTTTATCACAGACAACCGGGATCTCATCCCGATAAACCTTGTCAACCTTTCGGTCGGTCAGATAATCTCCGACCTTTTTAGTCCCCCGCATACCGAGAGGACTGAATCTGTCGCCCGGCCGGATACTGCGAACCGTCAACGGCAACTCCACCTTGCGCCGGTCGAGAAGGACTCGCGACGGCCGCCGGTCTTTTTCAAGGCGGCCGCCCGTGTAGTCGGCCAACCGAGAGTAGAAACTCGCGTTTAACGGCTCGACCCGGCAGCTTTTGCCCAACGGCAAGGGAGTTGAGCACTTGAGGCGCTCTCTCCGATGAACGACCAGCTTGTTGCCCGCCCGGGTCGCACTTACGCCACCCGGAAGCGAGATCGCCCGACCGGAGGTGAAACAGAAGCGGTCCAGGCGATCGACGACAACCTTATCGGGCACCAGCATCAGCGACGAAGACTCTGTCAGGCAATATCTTAGCAACCTTCGCCGTATCCATTTATCATAACCACAAAATCTAACTAAATCAAGCTCAATTTTCCCCCCGGTAGTAAATCGGGCCACCCGTCGTAGTGTCTTTCGTACGATTCCGTCCAGGTACCTCTCCTCGTCCGAGGCGGTTTCCGAAAGATTCAGAAGAGCGCTGTCCACAGCCGGGTTCAAATGCCGCCGGATGTCGACAAGCAAATGGTTTCGAATATAGTTTCTCTTGAACTCGCTTTTGAGGTTAGACTGGTCGATGCAATAGTCGAGGTGGTGCGAATCGAGGTAGCTCAGAATCTCTCGCCTGGTCACTTCGTAGAGAGGTCGGATAATCCGACCGCGACTGACAGGAATGCCGACCAACCCGGGTTTGCCGGTACCGCGCAAAATTCGAAAGAGAATTGTCTCTACCTGGTCGTCGGTATGGTGGCCCAGGGCGATTTTGTTGAAACTCTCTTTGACCGCCATTGACTCGAATGTCCGGTATCTGAAATCTCGCGAGGCTTCTTCGATACCCTTTTTTTCTTTTTTGGCAATGTCCGGGATCCGAGCCGTCACGATTTGCAGCTCAACCCGCAGTTGCTCGCACAGCCGCCGGCAGAAGGCCTCCTCTTTCCTGGCTTCGCGAGGCCGGATCTGATGATTAATATACAGGGCCACCAGAGACAGATTCATGGCCGGCCGCAGGCGACACAGCATGTGCAGCAATGCCACCGAATCGGGACCGCCGGATAGGGCTACCAATATCCTGTCTCCGGTTTTAACGAGATCAAAGTCTCTGATAGTCCTTTTGATTTTCTGCAACATATTCCAGGATTAATATAGGTGATTTTCGGCCAGCACTCGACCTTTTTGTGGGTCGGCCAGCAACAAAGTGAGAGCGCCCCGACGGCCGGCGAGCGCGGCTACGGTCAGTGTCGCCTATTCCCCGAGCGATTTGCCCAGCCTTTCCAGATCTTCGGAGGCGCCGATGAGAACCATTATGTCGGATTCGCCGACGACGGTGTCCGGCCCCGGAACCATCAACATGTTTTCGCCGGGTTTTTTGACCCCGATAATATTGGCTCCGAAATCCTGTTTGAGTCGGGATTCAACCAGGGTCTTGCCTATCAAGGGGCTGTTCTGGGGAATTTTGATCTCTTCGATCGTCAGTCCACCCGCCCCCAGGGAAGCGGTGTGCATGAAGTCGACGACATTAGGTCTGAGCGAAGCCATAGCCATGCGCATACCGCCCAGGACATGCGGTGAGACGACGTGATCGGCGCCGGCCCGCTTGAGTTTCTTCTCACCTTCCTCATAGTCCGCCCGGGCGATGATGTTGAGGCGCCGGTTCATTTCCCGGGCTGTCAGTGTCACGTAGACATTCTGGGCCTCGTCCGGCAGGGTGGTGATAAACGTCCTGGCCGATTCGATATGCGCCTTGCGCAGAACGTCATCTTCGGTCGCCTCGCCCTCGACAAACAGGACCCCGTCCGCCAGCAGGCTCTGTGTGGCGGCTGGATCCTTTTCAATGACCACGAACGATGCCCCCCGTTTCTTGAACGCCGCGGCCACCTCGCGACCAACGCGGCCGTACCCGGCAATGATAAAATGATCCTTTAGTTTCTTTATCTTACTCTCCATTTTTCGTCTCCCAAGGATATCGCTGAATTGACCTTCAATCACCATCTGCCCGATGGTCGAAGCCATGAAATAAGCCAGCCCCACACCGGCAGTTATCAGAAAAATGACAAAAACCTTGCCGGCCGGATGCAACGGTTTGACTTCCCCGAAGCCCACCGTCGAAAACGTAATGATCGTCATATACAGGGCGTCCAGTACCTGCATCTCCTCCAGGAATATAAAACCCGAGGTTCCGATGACCATCCAGAGAACGGCCGCCAGAAGCAGCATGCGAACCTTCTGCATGGACGTGTACTGTCTGTGCACAGAATTTTCCGTCATCTTTCCGGACAACAGATAAACGTGAGAAGGGGTCAAAACAAGTTAAAAACGGCGCCGTTGCAGAGGATGCCGGTCCGAGCAGTCCGCGCCGAGATTTTGAAGATCACCGGAGCCGCTTACGACGCGGGCCTCCGCCCCGGCGGCTGTTCCGCCGGGCCTGGGCTGTTTTAGTTGATTTGTCAGGAGCCGGTCCTTAAGAAAGGCAGTGATGATCGAAACGCGCAAAAGTCGGTGGCGCCATTTTGCGGTCTACCACCTGCCCATGATAGCCTACGGCATTGTCGTCCTGGGCATCTCCTCCATACCTTATCTGAAAACGCCGAAGGTGCGGATTATTGCCTTTGATAAGCTGGTGCACTTTCTCGAGTATGCCATTTTCGCGGCCCTGACTTTCCGTTCCTTCGCCCGGCTGAGTATTTCCGTCAGTGCCGATCGTGCCTTTTTACTGTCCGCCTTGTTTATCGTAGTATTTGCGTTTCTGGACGAGATGCATCAGTACCTGATTCCGGGGCGCGCCTCCGATCCGCTGGATTTTGCCACCGATCTCGTCGGAGCCTTCCTGGTGCTGGTCTATCTCTGGTTGGTGCGTAAAAGAAGAAGAAGGACATAGGGTTAAGTTTGCGCAACATTTATACAGCAGAAAGCCTTGACATTGTTGAAGAATACCATATATTGGCTGTGGTTACTGCAAGGCAGTAATATACTTGTCCTCGCAGGGAGCACATTTACTTCTTTTTGCCGGTCTAACAAATTGGTTGGTAATAAATCATAGCCTTACCATAGTGGGATAGAGCTTCGAGGTTTTTGGCGACGCTCTATTCGACGAGAAAGGTTTCCGCGCTTGAAGGCAACAGAGAGCCAGACGATCTTTTCGGACAATCGGTTCTCGAACATCACCGGGCAAGATAAGATAACTCATGATAAACATTAACAAAATTGATGGAGTTTACACAATGAAGTTGAAAGTATTCCTAGGCTTGATTGCCGTAATGATCTTCGCCTTCGGCACTGCCGGCGCGCAGGATTACTCCCTGACGCTTGACCATGTCGACGGTCATTACGATGGCGACCCAACGACTCTGGAAACGGACGTTCCGATTACTTTCCACTTTCGATTCACGAATCCAGACTCCCCTAACGAGGCGCGCATCATCGGTGCGGCCAACGGATTCAGGTTGTATTCCCCTGAGGGAGCCACCTGGCAGGTACCGACTCACCTTCCCTATTTCAGCATGGATGAGTTTAAGTGGTACGTCGTGTATGAGGGATGGGACGGTCCCCTGCTCAACTTCAACGATAATCTCTTCGTGAACACCTACAGCCTTACGGGGGAAGGCGCCGACACGATCGGCTTTGCCGGTACCGCAAAGCAGTTGATACCGACACAGCCCCCCGGTGTTCAGCCGGGTTTTTCAGAGATCGTTTACCAGATATTCACGCAGATTGACGATGCCCAGCACGGCATGACGTTGTGTGTTGATTCCTGCTACTATCCGCCGGCCAACGAATGGCTCTGGTCGTCCGATACCGGAGCCCTGGGTGATATCCTGCCGGAGTGGAACGGCCCGTTCTGTTTCCGGATTGTTGACCCCGATGCCCCGGTTGCGGGTAACCTGGTGGTGGCGCCGGCGAGCATCACCGATTCGGCGATTTTCCCCAACTCGACAGTACGGAGTCTCGATCTTACGTCCTCTAACGCAAGCGCTCTGAATTTCAGTATCGCCGATGATGCCGACTGGCTGACTGTCTCGCCCACGGGCGGCAGCACCCCGGCCTCGGTGGATGTGACTCTCAACGGGGCCGTGGCCACGGTCGGCACACATAATACGACCATCACAATTACGTCCCTCACGGCTCCGAACTCGCCTGTGACGGTCCCGGTCGAATTTAAGGTCAAGGGACCGGTGCCGGTCATTGACTGTCCCACCGAAGCTATCGCTGTTACACAGTGCGCTCCTCAAGAGGAGATTTGCCATCCGCTGGCCATAACGGGCGCTGAAACCGTAGTGATAATCCCCCCCGGTCCTTATTGGAGCCCGGATGAAGGCGGCCAGTTCTGCTTCACGCCGACCGTTGGCGGGGCGCAGACGTACCGTGTTACCGCCAGCAATGCCAGCGGCATGACTCAGTGCGATATTACTTTCAGTGTTACTATTGGCTCGCTGCCAACGGTCACGTGCCCGGCCGAACCGGTCGCCCTTGCTGTCGATGAACTGGGCGGCTCCACCTGCATCGACCTGCCGGTCACCAATGCCGACGACGTCGTCCTGCAGAGTTTCGGCGGTGTCACCGGTGCTACCTGGGAAGCCGGCCAACTCTGCTTCACAGTGAGTGATATCGGCACCGGCAAGATCATCATCACCGCTACTAACGGCTGCGGTGAGGCCAATTGTTTCGTTGACTTCAATATTACCATAAACAAATACCTGGCGGCCGCACCGGATAATCTTTCGTTTACCGCCGTGGTGGGCAGCCCGCCGCCGGCAAGTCAGCCTGTCATGGTTTCTGAGACGAACGGTGCGAATATCACCTTCAATCTGTCGGCCGACCAGGGTTGGGTAACATTTGATCCTGCCTCGGGCGCCACTCCCAGTTTGTCGAGTATCGGAATCGACCACAGCGGACTGACCGCCGGCGACTATTCCGCAGAGCTTTCGATAACTTCCGGCGATGCTGCCAATTCGCCGCTTATCGTGCCAATTACTCTCACGGTTACCGATATACCCACGGCTCGCCTGCAGGTGGTACACAATGCCGCCGATCCGGCTGCGGCCCTGGTCGATGTCTGGGTGAATGGCGCGAAGTTTATTCCGAATTTTGCTTTCCGCACGGCGACTCCGTTTGTGGATGTGCCCTCCGGTGTCGAACTGGTAATCCAGGTCGCTCCGGCGCCAAGCACCTCTCCGGCTGAAGCCGTGGCGACGATTACGATACCGGAACCGGGCCTGACCGAGGACGTTTCGTATGTCGCGGTGGCCAACGGCGTGATTGAGCCGGCCGGGTTTGAGCCCAACCCCGATGGGGCCGACATCGACTTTACGCTGTTTACCAAAGCCAACGCTTTTGAGAGCGCTCCCATATTCACTAACTTCTTCTTTCTACATGGAATCACCGACGAACAGTCCGTCCAGCTTTGGATGCGCAATGACCCCATGCCGTTTGTCGACAGTATGGCGTACGGAGATATGAACGATTACATCCCGTTCCCGCCCCAGCCATTCATCCTGGATGTCTATGACACGGGCGACACGGGCTTTATTCTGGCTACCTACCAGATGGATCTGTCCGATCTGAACGGGCATACCGGTGTAATATTCTTCTCCGGGTTCGTCAACCCGGAAAATAACCAGGACGGACCTGCCATAGGGCTCTTTGCCGCTTTGGCAGACGGGACTGTAATCGAGTTCCCGGAAATCATTCCGAAGTATATAGAAGCTACGCCCGATACACTTTACTACTCAGCCACGGAAGGCATGCCGCTGGGCGATCTGCAGACCTTTGAGGTCGTCGAGACAGGCGGCGCCGAGATTCCGGTTACGGTCGCAGTTGACTTCGGGGTTGATTGGCTCTTCGTTGATCCGGGGCAAGGCACGACACCCCTGACGATCACCGCGGGTCCCAATACCACCGACCTAACGCCGGGTGACTACTATGCCGCTGTCAGAGTGGCATCGGATGAGGCGGATAACGAAGACTCCGTTATAATAGCCTTCACGGTTAACGAACTGGTAATCAGCGACGTGGATTCGTTGATTGTCGGGACCGTCGGAGCTCCGCCCGGAGCCATGAGCGTCCCGGTGCCGGTATCCATGGTCACCGTCTGCGACCTTTATGAACTGCAGGCGCGGTTCATGTGGGATTCACCGTATCTGACGTTTGACTCCATCTCGCTGGTCGGCTCTGCCGTGGGAAGCTGGGATGCGACCGTCATCACCACTTCCACTGACGCGGAAATTACGGCCGCTGCCGGGGCCGTCAATGATCCGGTTCCCGCCGGCACGAACCTGCTCATGACTTTCTATTTCACGGTCGATCCCGCCACCCCGGAAGGCTTCTACCCGGTCGATATTGATATGTCGCCGCGCCCCTACTATGTGGTAGGTTGTCCGGAAGCCGCCATGACCTACATTCTGCCTACGGCCGTGCCCGGCGGTCTCGTTATCAAGCCCGAACCCAATACTGTGTGCGGGTACGTTGTCGATCCTGACGGTATCGCTATCGAGGGCGCTACCGTCGAGCTGTGGGCGAACTTCCCGGCCGATGGCCTGGAGATGACCACTTTCTCCGACGAGACCGGCTTCTACGAATTCAACGACTTCCAGAGCATGCCCTATGACCTCTGGGGTTACAAAGAGGGTTACTACCCGACGCTTCTTGAAGATATCAATTACACCGATGACGGGATGATGATTGTCCTGACTCCGGTCGATCCGATATATGAGACCAACGAGTGGGTCAATTTCTACTGCGATCTAAACCTGTATCTGGGCGAGTTGATGCCTGTCGGCTCTGTCGTCGACGCCTACGACCCGGACGGAACCCACTGCGGTACGTTCCCGGTCACCGAGTTGGGCAAGTATAGCTTTATGCCGGTTTATCGCGACGACCCGTATGAGCCGGGCGATCAGGGCGCCGATCCGGGCGACAATATCCAGTTCTACATCAACGGCCTGCTGGCGGTGGCGACCGGTGAAACGGTATGGACCCAGCACCTTGACAGCTGGGAGGTGTGCCTCGACGCCGGACGGACGATCACGCATACGTGCGAACTGGCCGCGGGCTGGAACCTGGTGAGTTGGCCGGTTGACCATCCGTCGGATTACATCCTCGACGCGCTGGCTTCTATCCAGGACGACATCCTCCTGGTGGCCGGTTTCGAGAAGGGCGGCCTGACGTATGATCCCACTCTGCCGGAATTCTCCACTCTCTGGTATGTCGACCATCTGAGCGGATACTGGATCCTTACCAGCCAGGCTACGACTCTCGAAATCGAGGGCACGGCCGTGCCGACCAATACACCCATACCGGTGTACAATGGCTGGAACCTGGTGTCGTACCTGGCCGAAGAGACCCTGCCGACCGAGCTGGCTCTGGGCACGATTCACGACGACCTGGTTGTAGCCCAAGGTTACGACGGTGGCGCTCTCACTTACCAGCCCGACCAGGGCGGCTTCAATACTCTTATCGAGATGGGCCCCTGCTTCGGCTACTGGGTGAAGTGCATGGCTGACGGTGAACTGGTCTACCCTGGTGTCGTGGCTCCGGCGGTGGCACCCAAGGTCAACCACGACCGCATCGCCGCCAAGGGTGTCCCGGCCGATCTGAATACCACCACTCGCTGGGTCAACCTCTATTCCGGCAATATGACGCTGAACGGAGCCACCGTGTCGGCGCGGTCGATAGTCACGGCCCATAACGCCGAAGGTGTCAAGGTCGGCAGCTTCACCATGGAAAAGGATGGCCATTTCGGGTTCATGCCTGTCTATGGTGACGATCCGTCAACACCGGGTACCCAGGGTCTGGCGGGCGGCGAGGAATTCTACCTGGCCGTCGATGGTATCGAGACAGCCGAACGGTTTGTCTGGACGAGTACTGGCGACCGGATCGAGGTCTTCGGTCTGACCGCCAAGGGCGGAACGACCGAGACTCTGCCGCAGAGTTACTCGCTCAGTCAGAACTACCCGAACCCGTTCAATCCGACGACCACAATGTCGTTTAACCTGCCGGCAGCCGGGACGGCCAAGATCGAGATTTTCAACGTCCTCGGTAAACTGGTAGCCGTGCCCTTCGACGGCATGGCTCAGTCCGGAACGACTGAGGTT
>CBFCYQ010000034.1:0-17285 GCA_965602205.1 uncultured bacterium
TACCGATTATAGAACCCACCGGCGGGCACGCCGTATTTGCCGACGCCGGGTTATTCCTGCCGCATATCGCACCGGAGCAGTTCCCGGCGCAATCCCTGGCGGTCGCCTTCTATACCGAGGGCGGAGTCCGCGTAGTAGAGATCGGGTCGCTCATGTTCGGCGGCGCCGACCCCGACACCGGCCGCGAGGTAGCGGCCAGGAAAGAACTCGTGCGGATGGCTCTGCCTCGACGAGTCTACACCAATTCGCACCTTGAGTACATCGCCGACGTCGCGTCCAGGATCAGCGCCAGGAAAGAATCCCTGCCGGGCTATAAAATCACGCGCCAACCCGCCTTGCTCCGGCACTTCACATGCGAACTGGAAACCGTACAGCCGCGGGGAGTCAACGTTAACTCGTGAGATCCCTTCACCGCAGTCTGCTCCGGGTCGTCTTGGTATTGGTGCCACTGACGATGGTGGTGCTGCCGGGTTGCGTAAAAATCGAGACGGGCAGCTCGCCGGAGGAGACCCAGGCGTCGGCGGAACTTCGCGCAAAGAGAGTCAGAGCGGAGTGGGCTAACCGCGTTCATACATCCTCGCCGGCACAAATCGCGGATATCACGGCCGGGCTTATCGCTGGTATTGCCGAGCAATACATCGACTACGGTTACAAAGTGGCGGGGCAGTGGCGCGAGGCGATCGAGGGAAGGGGGCAGGATGTGCCCGCTGACGAAATGCGCCGTATGGTCGATCTGTGGATCAGGGATGAAAAACCCGTGCTGATGGCAAACGAAGATAATATCGAATACGGCGTGGGGCGGCTGAAAGAGACGGGCTACCTCGCGCCGCGTAGTGTCGAAAGTCTGGACAGCGTTGTGTCGGCTTACTACGAACTATACAGCGCGATCTTTTTTCCGGCCGGCACGGTGACCGAATATGAAGACCGTCTGGTCGAGAAACGAGCGGCAATCGAGCAGTTGCTGGACCAATTCAGGAGTGACCTTGACGCTTATTAAAGTGGGGCCCGGTAATGGGTCAGTGGCGGTGAGTCGTCGCTGATGCCCAGCCAGGGCGATTCCTTTACAGAGGCCCGGATGCTCGCGATCGTGTCGAACTGGCCGGTTGTGGGCAAAATCTTTGAAATTGTAGGAAACACATTTCATTTTTTAGGGAATCACGGAGTAATCTCGCCAGTGGGGCCGCTTCGCTCGACAAACCGCAATCATCTGCCGGACAGGACCTTACAAGCGAACGCCCCGGCCTTAGCGGGCTCGGGCAGGTAAATTGCTCCAACAGTTGCGAAATAGTCTGTTCCTGACTTGACAAAATCGAGGGAACTTTCTAATATATAAGGTCTTATAACAACATAGGAGATGAATTTATAGCACCACGGTTAACGGTTAATTAGTTTTTTTTGACAGGATTGTTGTTTTAGCCCGGTATGGGCCCGAAAACCGTTGCTATGAATTCTATCGAATCCCGGGCCGGGTGGTTACCCGGTATGTTCAGATTCTTGTATAAGACTCTCTTTCTATTAGTCCTCTGTTTCCCGCTATTTTCCAGCGTACATTCGACTACCTCCGACATAAGTACTCTATCTTCATCGGATTCCGAGTTCCACTTCCGGGTTAGGATAGACCCTGACCGACTGGTCAAATACATTACAGCCGACTCATCAGCGGTTTATGTAGAGGCTGTCAAAGTCGGCATTCCAGGCGGAGCGCGGGTTGATCTGACCCTGGCAAAAGGTGGCACCTTCTCCTCGCATCAGAAAGCAAGATTCGACGTCGAAAGGCTCGCTACGAGTCAGTCTCTGGTGCGCCTGTCGGAGCCGATCACTCTGCGTGGCCGACAGATGGTGACAGTAGAGGTGTATCCCGTTCTTCCGGATGGCTACTACGAAACAGTCGAGGTGCGTTTGGAATTTTCAGGCGGGCTGGTCGCGGGTGGCCGCGCGCCCGGTGACCCGCACTTCGATAATATCTTTCGATCGGTGCTGGCCAACTATGCGGACTTCCGCAACTGGCCGATCCCCGCGCGGTCACTCACCAAGTCCGCCCTCGCCCAGCCGGGACCCTTTTCCACGACTCCGGTGTGGTACCGTATCAATGTCAACAAGACCGGGCTTACTAAAGTTACCGGCGACCAACTCGAAGCTGCCGGGCTGGACGTTGGCAATATTTTATCTCAGAGCATCCAAATGTTTTACGGAGGCGGCTTGCCTCTGCCGGCGGCAAATGAGATCGAGCGACCGACTTTCGAGGAATTGCCGATAATTGTCGAGGATGGTGACGACGGCACTTTCGACGCCGGGGATTACATTCTTTTTTATGGCGAACATGTGGACCGCTGGCTGTACCAACCGGCAGACACCTTCATAAATCACCCTTATTCTGATCACAACGTATACTGGCTGGCGGTTTCCGACGATAATTCTCCCGTCTCCGGGCTCAGGATGAGTCAGCGCAGCGTCCAGCCGGACGGGATTTACGACACGCTCGTGGTGTCATTCCGAAGACGTGTCCACGTTGAGCAGGACAACACTTTAAGGCGTTTCAACAGCGGCAAAATCATCGATTACTACACCTGGTTCTGGTCCAACGAGGCTTCACTGGCCTTTTTCGTGTCCACGCCCGGCGCTGTTTCGGGTGACACGGCCATTGTCAGCCTTAATGGTCGGACCGCACCGGACAGCTATCCCGATGGTTTTATGAACCTGATGGTCAACGATGTTCCGGGATTGGATAAATTATGCAGCGACAAAAACTGCAACTATCGCACGACTGCACTCACCAGCGGTCTCAATGAAATCGAACTGGAGTTGTGGGGGAGCAGCACTGTCCAGCCGTATTTCGATAATATAGATATAGAATATAACAGCTACACTCAACCGGTGGCCGGCAGGCTGGACCTTGTGATTGGAGCCTTCGATGGTGAAGCCGGGATCTCTGTTCTGGACGGGTTTACCGGGACCCCGCTCGTACTTGATATCACCGACCTCGCTCGTCCGGTGGAACTGATCGACTACACGCGGTCCAACACTCTGGACTTCGAAACATCGCTGGCCCCGGCCGGTATCAGCCGTTTCTTTATTTCTACGCTGGATGCGGCCTATGCGCCGCTGTCAGTCGAGGAGGCAGCGCCGCAGGATTTGTATGAGGGCCTCGGTCAGACGGACATGATTATCGTCACCGACGATGTTTATCTGCCGGTTCTGGACGAATATGTCAGCTACCGTGAGGCTGCGGGCTATTCGATCCAAATGTTCACAACCGAGCAGATTATGGACAATTTCGGATGGGGGGTCTACGACCCGCTGGCCGTTCGCGATTTTCTTAAATACGCCTATGAGAATTATCCCGAACCGGCGCCCTTCGCGGTGCTGCTTGTGGGTGATGGCAGTTTCGACTTCCTGGATGTTCTCAATACCGGTACTCGCAACTATGTGCCGCCGTTCGTGCATTCCGTGGACCCGGCCCTGACCTCGTCTGACGACAACTTTGTCTATTTCGGGCGCTACGGAATACTCGATGGTGATTCGACCTATTTCACACCTGATCGCGGATACGACATGATGATCGCGCGCTGGCCCGTAGCCAGTGTCTCTCAGGCGCATACGGTCATCGACAAAATCAAGCGCTACGAGGTGCTGGAGAATCTCGGTGCCTGGCGCACCAGAATATCGTTGGTGGCTGACGATGAATTCGGTACGCACTCGACCGAAACTTTTCATGTGACGGACACGGAGGATCTCGATCGTTCGCATATCCCCGGCTACTTCAACCGCGAAAAGATCTACTTGTGGGAATACCCGCGAATAAATAACCGGAAGCCCGACGTAAACGACGCTATCGTTGATGATATAAATAAAGGGACCCTGCTGGTTAATTTTGTCGGCCACGGTAACCCGGATGTTTGGGCTCACGAGCGCGTTTTCACGCGGCAGTCGGACATACCACGGCTGAACAACTATGCCCGCCTGCCTTTGGTGTACGCCGCGTCATGTGCTATCGGCTTTTTCGACGATCCCAAGCGGGAAGGCATGTCTGAAGATATGCTGGTCATGCCGGAGGGGGGCGCCATCGCTACCATCGCGGCGACACGACAGGTTTTCGCCTCGCCCAACCATTCCCTCAATGTCGACGTCTTTGATAAAATGTTTTATGATGATTCGCTGACTATGTGTCAGGCTCTTTACGCGGCCAAATTGGAACGGCAGTATGGCGGCACCTCACCTGTCCCCAATCAAAACGACCGCAACTTCCTGTACTTTGGAGATCCGCTCATGATGTTGGGCCTGCCCCGTCATGATATCGAATTTACCGAGGCGCCGACCACTCTTACGGCTCTCGCTCCGGCCGTCGTGGCCGGGCGGATGGTCGACACCGACGGCGCGACCATCATCAAAGACGGTACTCTGACAATCAATGTTCTGGACACCGACCGGAACAAGGTCTACCGGCTGATCGATGACGAGGGAGAACTGATGGATTCCGTTTCGTACAAAGTCACCGGCCCCACGATATACCGGGGTACGGCCACCGTTACGGGCGGGACTTTCAGTTTCAGCTTTATCCCTCCGCTGGATATCGGTTATGGGGGTCGCGGCGCCAAGATATCGCTGTATGCTGACCTCGAGGACACAGACGCCGCCGGTATCGTTGATTCGATTGAAGTTGCCGACACCATTGCCGTCTATGCCGATTCGGCCGGGCCGCTCATCGAGTACGATTTTTCCGGCCACCGGCAGTTTGTCAGCGGTGACGTCATAAATGGCGACGAGACTCTCGAAATAACCATATCGGACTCTTCCGGTGTCAATTTGGCCGGGGGACTGGGCCACGGAATTACTCTGGAGATCGACAACCGGGCAGACCGGGCCGTCAACCTGACATCGCTGTTTACTTACAATCAGGATGATTACACTACCGGTCAGGTGGCCTATGCGCTGAACGGCCTGGAGGCCGGGATTCACCACTTCGAGGTGAGGGCCTGGGACAATGCCAACAACCCCTCAGTGGTCAAATTCAGCGCGGAAATCGGCGTCCAGGAAAAACTAGCTATTGTAGACCTGTTGAACTATCCTAATCCCATGAACGGGGAGACCCGATTCTCCTACCGCCTGACGCGGCAGGTGGAAAAATTCTCCCTTCAAATATTCACCTTGTCCGGGAAAAAAATCAGAAGTTTTGACCGATATTCACTGGTCCCCTCTTATTATGACGATATTTTATGGTATGGGGAAGATGCTGATGGAGATCGTGTAGCCACCGGAGTCTATATCTTCAGAGCCGTTGCCACCCCGATTTCCGGCGGTGAAATCGTCGAAGAGTTTGGAAAAGTAATTGTCATCAATTAATAAACTGGAGAAAGTGCATGAAATCGAGTAAGCTAGTCGTTCTACTTCTCACCCTGTTGCTTGTCGCGGCCTGGGCCGGCCAGAGTTGGGCGGACATTTCTAACGCCGCCGTTCTCTTCCTGAGAATCGCTCCGGGGGCACGTGCTGCCGGCATGGGCGAAGCCTACGTGGCTATCGCCGATGATGCTACGGCGACCCACTGGAACCCGGCCGGGCTCGGCAATTATCCCCTGTCCGGAAGTTGGATTGAGGCCGAAATCCCTGCCGAGTATCGACCCATCAGGGCCCTGGCGACCATTAGGAAAGGTTCCGGCCGTGGTTACGAGGCTTACGAAACATGGGCGGTGACACCGAAAGGGCTGGTTCGGTTTGACAGCAATGAGTGGCACGCCTTTGAGAAATTCCAGGCCAAGACCACCCAAACCGTCGAATCGATCGTCTCTTCATACTTCGACGTGTCCGATGAGAAGAAACTGGCCGAGATCATCAGAAACGTGGCCAGAGCCAATAACGATAGCAGCCTGGCTTTTCTTACCGGGCTGCGGGACTCCATTCTTGCGGCTGTCCCCGAGGACTACTCGTCTCTCGAGTCGATTTCAGGTGGGCTGGACTCGCTGTTAATCTGCTACGATTTGTGCCGGTTGAACTGGAACAAAGTATTTGAAGCTGAAAAGCTGCTTGAGAGGGGTCTGAAGGATTCGGTTCTCACGGAAACCGAGACTGACCGCATCGACTTTGCGGTCGAGAAAGCAAAAAATCGCTTTATCCCGGAGACCCTTCGAGTTCCCTACTCAGCCTATTTGACCGAGAAGCTGATCTCAATTGCCTCCGGTGGAGATTTTCTGGTCGTGAGCACAAGCGACGGCGTGGTTACTTATAACGGTAAGAACTGGCGCTCGTTCACGGTCGCAAATGGTCTTCCATCCGGTAATATCCTGAGCCTGTGCTCGACGGGAAAGAGCGTTTTGATCGGAACTGACAGCGGGATAGTCCGCTATTCCGGACTGGATTTTGCCTCGTTAGCCGGCAGCGAGCAGCTTCCCGAAGGATCCGTGACGGCTATGGGAGCCCAGGGACTGAGCAATATCTGGATCGTGCTGAACAACGATCTCTATCATTTCGATGGCACGACCTGGTCGAACAGCGCACCATATGCCGTGGCCATTGACGATACACCCGAAACCATTGCCGCCAGGTTCAGCCTGCGCGGGACAGTCGATGAGACGCAGAAGTATATCGCCCGGTTCGAGGCGTTGAATCGCGAGACGCCGCCCCTGCCGGTACCTGTCGATTCCGGCAGTGCCGAGGCGGTCTTGCCGCCGGCCGATACCGCGTCGGCAGTTGAGGATACCACCGGCGGCGTGGACGCTACCGACGCTGAAGGGACTGATATTACGCCGGAGGAGACTCTTGCGGACGAACCGGAAAGCACGGACACCACCTTGATAGTGGTCGATGAAGCCGGCCTGTCGGATACCTCCGGTGCTCCCCTGGTGTTGACACCGGGTACGGTGGTACAGGTTCCTTATGTTGCCGAGATCCGCGGCGCGGTGCGCACCATTTACACGGATCTTAGCGGTAATGTCTGGCTGGGCACGGACAACGGCGTCCTGGTCTATGACGGCAGCGGCTGGAAGTCCCACGGAACAGGCACCACCAATCACCTGACGTCCGTCGCGGGCGGTCCCGACACGAAAATCTTTGCCTTCGGCGATGGCGGGACCATGCTGCGCTACGATGATCCCTCCTGGAGCGGAACGCCCTTTGATGAGGCCATGACCTTCGGCGACGTCTGGGGAAGTCCGGGCGGCGACATCGTTGCTGTCAGCTCCGGCGGCGGTATAATGCGTTACGATGGCGACAACTGGAGCGAGATGACCAGCGGGAGCACTTCTGACCTGTTCGCAGTCTGGGGAACTTCCGACAGCAACATCTTCGCCGTCGGCGCTGATGGCGCCATCCTGCGCTACGACGGCACCGCCTGGGCGGCCATGAACAGCGGTACCGCCGCCAGCCTGTTTGGTGTCTGGGGAGAACCTGCCGGTGGAGCGTTTGCCGTAGGGGCCGGAGGAATCATCCTGAGTTATGACGGATCCAACTGGAACACCCTGAGCAGCGGCATCGCTACCGACCTGCATGCTGTCTGGGGCAACTCTTTCAACGATGTGTACGCCGTCGGTAACGGAGGGATGGTCCTTCACTGGGATGGTACGGCCTGGGGCCTCATGGCCAGCGGTACCGAACAAACCTTGCGAGCCGTTTGGGGGAGTTCCGCCAATCATGTGGTAGCGGTGGGTGACGACGAGACCATCGTGGAGTATGACGGCACCCAGTGGCAAAGCACTACCTCGGAATCTTCACTTGATCTGCACGACGTCTGGGGAAGTTCCGCCGAAGATGTCTTTGCTGTCGGTGAGCACGGCACTATTCTGCACTACGACGGCGAGCAGTGGCGGCTCCAGAGCAGCGGTCGCCGGGTCAACAATATCGACGCCAGGAGCGATCGCGTCTTTTTGGCCACCGACGGCGGCGTCGTGGAATATGATGGCAGGGAATGGCGGCGCGTAGAGGTCCGGGGGATGGAACGGGCCAACGCTTTGAGTGCCATGATCGTTGATGGCGAGTTGTGGCTGGCCAGTGATAAGAAGGTCGTCATGGGTGTCAGCGGTCAGAAAGAACTTGCCTTCATGCACGTTAAGTGGCTGCCGGAGCTGGCTGATGACCTTTACTATGAATTCCTGTCGTTTGTAAACGATTTTGAAGGTTGGGGTACGCTCGGCGGCAACGTTACGTTCATTTCCTACGGTACCTTCAGCCGCACCGCCGAGGACAGCCCGGAAGTGGTGGGTGAGTTCGATTCCTTCGATATCGCGTTCACTGTGTCTTACGGCACCTCGCTTACGCGCAAGCTCAAAGGCGGTGTGTCGGCCAAGTTCATCTATTCGCGTCTGGCGGATCTCGGCGCCGGTGAGGAACTGGGTCAGGGAACTTCCACAGGATTCGCCGTCGATTTCGGATTGTTGTATAAAATGACCGACCGCCTCAACTGGGGACTGGCTATAACTAACATCGGCCCCAAGATGGCCTACATTGATGCCGCTCAGGCCGATGATTTGCCGCGCAACTTTGCCTTCGGTTTCGCCTACAAGTTGCTCAGGTCCGATTATTATCAGTTCCTGGTTACCTCGGAGATAAACAAGATTCTCGTCGGGCTCGACGACGGCTTCTCCGAGGAACTCAAACAGTTGATCATCAACAGCGGTGTGGAATTCCTCTATGCCGACATTTTCGCCCTGCGGGGCGGTTATATCTATGATGAAGAGGGCAACGTCAAGACGCTTACGCTCGGTGTGGGATTGACACTTCTGAGTAAGTTCAAGTTTGACTTTGCATATATTCCCAGTAACTCTAGCTCGGCTTTGGCGAACACCTTGAGGGTATCGATCGCCGTCATGCCCTGAGCTGGTAGAGAGTTGGTGTCTGGACATGCGGAAATGGATTCTGGCGGGTCTCATGGTCTGCCTGACGGCATCGGATGCCCCCACGGCGGACTCGCACGAGTATAAGGCTCTGCGAGGCACCAGGCGTGCGGCCGAGGACGCCGTCTCGAAAAACTACGTGCGGCAGCAGGGCCTTACGCCCAGCCTTGAAGACGTTATCAGGCTGCCTCTGGAGCGCGACAAACCGTGGTCACTGCCCCGGAAGGCCCTGGCGGCCGAGTTCGATACGACCCTGCACATACTCGTGCTGCGCTTCAATTTCCAGTACGAGGAGACCGACGATCCCAACACGACCGGTCGCGGCGTCATGGATTTCTCGACCGACACCCTGGCGTTTTTCGATTCCGCCGGTCATATGATCGATCCGCCGCCGCATGATTCATCCTATTTTGATGCTCATATGCGAGCCCTCCGTTATTACTGGGAGACGGTGTCCGAAGGCAAGCTCAGCATCAGTTGGGACATATGGCCGCCCGGTGAGGACACGGCCTATACTTTGCCGATGCCAATGAACCACTATGGCCGGTGTGATTCGGTCGTCATCGGCCTTGAAAACTACTACCGTGATTGTATTGCAACCGCCGACGAAACTTCGCCCGAAATTCATTTTGCGGATTATCAGTCCATCTTTTTGTTTCATGCCGGTTCCGATCGGCAGAACGATATCGGTTTCCCGGAGACGTGCAGCGATCTTTTCTCCGGTTTTATCAGGTTTGGCGACTCGGTGTGGGTCGACACCAATACGTATTATGTGCGTACCGGATTGATTCTGCCCGAAACCTCGAGCCAGGATAATCGCGCCACGGCTCTCAACGCCGTGATCGCCCACGAGTTTGGACATCAGTTGGGGCTGGTCGACCTTTACGACACCCGCTATTTCCTGACGCAACTGGGTGATTTCGCTCTGATGGATAATAACGGTTTTGGCACCGGTATTGAGTTCGCCGGGTTTACGGTGGGGCGCGTCTTTGGCGCCATTCCACTGTATCCCTGCGCATGGTCGCGAGCCTACCTCGGGTTGGTCGAGGTGCATGACTTCCGTCAGGGGACGGACATTAGAATCGCCGCCGCCGAAGTAGCCTCGGAAGGAATAAAGGTCGCCCGCGTACCCATCACCGAAAAAGAATACTATTTGATTGAAAACCGCCTGGTGGATACCGACGGCCTGGAAACCGTTACGTGGGCGGACAAGCAGACGTCGGTCATTATGGGACCGGGGCGCTATGGCCCGCAGTTCAGCGAGGACCTCCTGACCGGAGAGTACGACTTCCTCATGCCCGGCTCGGGAATGCTCATCTACCACGTTGACGAAAGTGTGATCGGCCTCGACTACGACGGCGACGGACAGGATAATTTCAATGATAATGATCTCCAATGGGACTGGGACCGTCGCTTTGTCCGCCTGATCGAGGCGGACGGTATAGTGAACTTCGGCGGCGGGTATTACAAAGGGTATGGGGAGCCGGAAGACATGTTTCGGGACGACCGCAAGACCGCCTTCACGCCCAACACCAATCCGCCGGCCATTGACAACACCGGCAACAACACCCGTGTCTACATAACCGGCATCAGCCGACTGGTTGACAACACCGGCCCGAAGCCGCTGCTTGTCGATTCGGTGATGCGTTTTGACGTCGAAACCGATAAGCTCGCAACGGGATTTCCCAAGCGGGCCGGCCATCCCGTGTACGGTCTGAATCCGGTGGTGGACGACCTTGATCGGGACGGTCATGACGAGATAATCGTTGCCTCCGGCGACAAACTGTCGGTCGTGACAACCGCCGGTGAGAGCTTTTTGCTTCAGTATACCGGCTGCACGACCTGTCCGGTATACGAGGACTCGGCCATCGCCACGGTAAATCCGGGGCAAACGCACCCGCTGGCTCTTTACGTGCGGACTCCCGGCACTATTACTGCCAGCCCGGTTACCGGCGATTTCGGCGACAACGGCGCCAACAAGTTTATCGCCACTGGCTACCAGGTGGCCGCCAACGGGTGGGTGCGTCTTTACGAACTGGCCGATGACGACGCCGACGGCCTGGCTGACGAAATCGTGCTGGGAACGGTCCTGCCGTTTACGATGCCGGGGGTGCCGCTGGGCCTGTCATTCGGCAATGTCTTATGGGCGGTCGACAGCCGCGCCACCGTCGTCAGGATTGACACCCTCTCGTTCGACGCCAAAACGATTTTCAATCTGAATCAGCCCGAGGTGCACGGTATATGCCGTCTGGATGACGCCGTTATCGTGATGGCAGGCGATTCCATGGAGACACGTCTGTATTACATTGACAGCGACACGGTTTCGTTCGCGATGGGGGATTACTACAACTTCGGCCCCGTCCTTGTCGATGTGAACCGTGACAATATCCCGGAGGTGGCGGCTTTTTCGTCCGACGGGAAGGGTATATATGTCAGCGTGGACCTTACCCTGGCGGTACCGCCGGGCAATGCGCCGGTTTTTTCGATCCTGGCTGACAGGCACATGGACTTTCATTTCACCGTCAACCCGGCCGCCGGCGATATCGATGGCGACGGTTACCCGGAAGTTATCATCGGTGGCACAAACCGCCTGTATGCCTTTAACCGCGAGTTGATTCTCAAAACGGATTTCCCGATCGAAGTGAACGACGGCGTCCGCTTCCAGGATGACGACGTTATATGGCCCCCCGTAGTGGCCGACATTGAAAGGGGCGGCCGGGCGGAGATTGTCTTCCCGACCAACCTCGGCAACGTTTATTCCTTCGGCGATGAAGAAACCTACGGATTCCCCATCTCCGGCGGTGAAAAAGGCGCCGGGTCACCGGTTATATTTGCCGATACCACCGGCGGAAAGCTGGGTTATCTCGGGGCGGACGGGTGGTTTTACGCCTGGGACGTGAACGCCGACAGTGTTACCAATTACTGGCCTATGGGCGGCCACGACGCCGCCGGCACTTACGCTTTTGATGCGGCCATGTTGCCGCCGCCTCCGGAGTATACCCGCCTTTTGCCTGAAGAAGCGTTCTACAATTACCCTAACCCGGTTGTTGACGGCTTTACTACTATTCGCTATTTTCTCGGCAAGGAGGCTGTCTCGGTGTCCCTGTCAGTATACGATTTGTCCGGGCAGGAGGTGGCGACTCTGGACGGTCCCGCCGGCGGCCAGGTGGATAACGAGCGTGTCTGGCAATGTGGCGGTATCACTCCCGGTGTATATCGTTGTGTCATCAATGTTGATTTCGGCGGGTCGACCGAAACGGCCTTTACCGATATCGCCATTATCAGATAAGGTGGTTGAATGAGAGTGCATAGACCCCAAACGACAATCCTGCACAGCCTGGTGCTGTTGCTTCTGGCAGCGAGCGGCGGCGGTGCCAGCGTCGGCCCGGAACCATCGGTTTTTGAACAGGCCCGGCACGAGATTCGTTACAACCTGTCGTACAGCGCTGTGGCCGGTGAGACGCAATTTGCATCTGTAGACCAGATCGCCCGGGCTGGTTCAGAAACTCCACCGGTGGAGTCCAAACCCAAGTCTCCGGCCAAGGCTTTCCTGCTGTCGCTGGTAATTCCCGGGCTGGGCCAGTATTACTACGGCAGCCGCGTTAAACCGTTCATATTTATCGGCGCCGAGATAACAACCTGGGTCCTGAATATAAAGCTCAACAACGATGGTGATGACATCACGGCCGAGTTTGAAGCCTTCAACCGCGCCCACTGGATTCGCGACAACTATGAACAGAAGTACCTGGCGTGGAACTACGGCGGTATTACCGACGATGACCTTATAGAGGCGCAGGAAATCAGTCACCATCTGCCGGATACGCGCACCCAGCAGTACTATGAAATGACCGGCAAGTATGATCAGTTCTCCTGGGGGTGGGACGATGCCAACATCGACGGCCAGTTCATCGACGACTACAGTGCCGGTGATCCCCCTCCCAAGACATCCGTAAGAGTACCCTATTCCGCCCGGCGTTTCTGGTATGAGCAGCGGCGTGACGATGCCAATGGCAAGTACGATCTGGCTAAGAAGATGATAGCAGTATCGATGATCAACCACCTCGTCAGTGCTTTTGAGGCTTATTTCGCAACCAAAAAGCAGAATAATGAGCCGGCCAAACCAGACGCCGATTTTGCGAGAATAAAGGTCAAGGCCGAGCTGAAATCGCAGTATTCTCGATATGACACACCCTTCGTGAAGCTAACCTACAAATTCTGACGGAGCCGATGAAAATTCCCCTGACCATATTCGTCCTGGCAACAGTCATGGCAGTCCACGCCGGCGGTGTCGAGTTGAAGAAGACCCCGGTACAATCCATGCTTAAATCCGGTGTCCAATTGGCGGGGGCCTCCGACGATGATGACTTTGATGTCTGGAGCAAGCCAGAAGGTTCCAGCCGCGATGTAACCACAGCGAACGAGAAGAAGGACCAAGGCGGCAAGTCGCTGTTTAAAGCCGGCCTCTATTCGGCCCTGATTCCGGGAATGGGGGAGTATTACGTCGGGCACAAGACCAAGGCGAAGTTCTTTTTCGCCGTCGAGGCGGCGAGTTGGATAGGTTTCGTCTCTTACCGCGTTTACAGCGGCTGGAAAAAGGATGATATGGTGAAGTTTGCGTCCGACAATGCCAACGTCAGTCTGGACGGCAAGGATGACTGGTTCGAGGACATGGTGGGCTTCTATGACAACATTGACCAGTACAACACGCGGGGGCGTGTCGATGATCCGGAGCGCCCGTACCTTGTCGATAACAGCGATAACCACTGGAGCTGGATCGCATCGCGCGATCAGGCCACGTACCGCCATCTCAAGAACCGGTATCGTGAGGCTAACCGGCGCTCGGAATTCATGATCGGCCTTATGATAGTCAATCGTATCGTCTCTATTATAGATGCCGTTCGTGACGCCCGGCGATACGAAGCGAAGGTGGACGAATCTTTCACAGACGCCGGCGGAGTGCAACTGCATTTCGATGTCGACCCTTTTGACGATTACAAACCGGTCAGTCTGACGCTTGTCAAACGGTTCTAGGTACCGCCGCATGAAAGCTGCGCTAAAACAGGTTCTGTGCTGGTCGCTGCTCGTGGCTGTCTCGTGTGGCGGCCCATCCGGGGTTCGGCTTTCTGAAGAGACCCCGGCCAGGGTCCCGTCATACCTGGTCGTAAACGAGGAAATCTCCGGCTACGTGTTGAAGAACCGGTTGAAAAGACCGGTGGGACTGGCCGCTTACCGTAGCGGCCGCGTGGTTGTCGCCGATGCCGGGAACCATCGGTTGCTACGCTTCAAAGCCGATATGACTGCCGATGTTGAGAAGGGGGGATACGGAACACGGGCCGGTCTTTTTAACAACCCGTCGTTTCTGGTTCTCGACAACGAGTTGAACCTCTTTGTCACCGATGAAGGCAATGACCGCGTGGCACGATTCAATTCGCAGTTGAATTTCGTCGATGAAATCGAGTTCTATGACGTGGATGACCTGGCTTTGTTCGGTACAGCGTCAGGAGTAGCCCTGGCCGGTTACGGCGAGTGCTGGATCGCCGACCGCGAGAAAAACCAGATAGCCATTTTCGACAACGTCGGCCGTTTTGACCGCATGATCGGTGACTTCGGGTATTCGGGCGGCCAGTTACAGAGTCCCGAGAAAATCGTTATCGACGTTAACGGCGACTTCATAGTATGCGACGCCGGTAACAGGCGCATAGTTTTCTATGACAGTTACGGTAATTTCGACCGCGAGATCAAAAACGACGATTTCGAATATCCCATTTCCCTCGCGATAGATCATGATCGACTGTGGATACTCGATGCCGCCCGGGGGACTATTTTCTTTTGTGACCGCCAGGGGCAAATCCTCTTTAAAGCCGGTCCCAACCTCCTGGGCGTCGCAACGCCGCTCAAGCGGCCGTCCGACCTGGTGCTTTTGCCGAATAACAGGCTGCTCATTTCCGACAGCGGCAACGACCGCCTGGTCGACTGCCGTATCGGATACGAAGGCGATTAGGCGGGCCTGTTATGGGTGGACGCCCGAGATGGCTGAGCCGCACGTCCTGTTTCAAAACTCTACGTATACGCTGCATTAATCTCGTAGTAGTAGTACTTCTCTGTCAGAGCGCGGTGTTTGCCCGGACGACTGTTGTTCTGGTTGGCGAGGAGATTCCGCCGCGATACGCTACCGGGGCACAATTCATTTTTCACAATTCCGACTCGCTCGTTCTCAACGGTCACCTCCTTTCGAAAGATGCCGACTACAGGTTCGACAACGTCACGGGAGAATTCGACCTCTCAGGTCTTGAAACGACAACTAACGACACGCTCGTCATGACTTATTCGCGGCTTCCCGCATGGGTGCAGCGTTCCTACGGCCGGACCCTGCCCGAAACGGAGCCGAGCAGCAGGAAAAGCGACTACGCCCGGCCCGGGTTTGGATCGTCAAAACCACAGGTGGACCGATCGGCCGTGGCTATCTCGGGGATGAAGTCTTTTCGTTTCTCGGCGCGCTCGGAGGGAGCATCCGATTTCAACCAGTCGATTGACCTCAATATATCCGGCGACCTGACCCCCGGACTGGAAATCAGCGGTTCGATCTCCGACCGCGGTTACAATCCTTCTTATGGTACAGCCAACAGCCGCCTGAGTGAACTTGACAAAGTAAATCTGATGCTGCGGTCGCCATCGTTTTCGGCGCAAATAGGAGATATCGTCGTACAGGACAGGTTTGACAATGTCGCCGGTCGCAGCAAACAGGTTTCGGGAGCCGCGCTCAATGTCAGCCCGAGGAACTGGTTTGTCGAAGGCGCGGCTGCGCGCCCGAAAGGACGGTTCGATTCTTTCCGCTTTTTGGGCAGGAGCGCCTCTCAGGGCCCCTACCAGATCGGCGAAGGTACCACGGCGCGGCCGGTGGTCCCCGGCTCGGAAACGGTCTGGCTTGACGGTGAGGAACTGGAGCGTGGGGCCAACAAAGACTATATCATGGATTACGCCACTGGGAGAATAACTCTCAACGTCAATCACCCGATCGACGATCGCAGCCGCGTCGAGGTGGATTACGAACCTCTGGCCGCCGCTTACAAAGGAGAGTTGCTCCTGGCCGGCGGTGGGGCCGCAACGAACGACTCAACGCTGTTCTTCGTGGTCGAGTGGCTCAGGGAAGGGGACGATTCCCAACAACCCCTCCTTGGCGAACTCTCACCGGGTGACGAGTCGCTCCTGGCCCGGGCGGGAGACGACCCCCTGCAGGCTGTCCGCTCCGGTGTTGTCCCGGATTCTCTGGGCGATTACCGATTGCTTGCGGACAGCCTACCGGATTCGGTGTATCAATATGCCGGCGAACAGAACGGCGAATTTACAGTCACCTTCAGCTACGTGGGAGAGGGCAAGGGTGACTACCGTTTTCTCGGGGCCGGTCGCTACGAATTCGCCGGAGAGGCCCGGGGAGAATATCTGCCAGTCGTCATACTGTCGATTCCAGAACGCACCGATTACTACAACGCCTCCGTGGGTCTACGCAGCAGGTTTTTCGGCACTCTGTCCGCTGATGTCCGGCAGACGCAACATGACCGCAACCTGCTGTCGGTTCTGGACGATGATGACAACGACGGTTTATACTATTCCGTTACTTCGGAGAAAAAATGGCGGGCCCACGGTCAGGTTGATTATTGGCGTTTGGCAACACGACACAGGGAGGCCGCGTTTAAAACTCGCGCCCGGCTGAACAAGGCCGATTTCGAGCGGCGTTTCCTGTTGCCTCGTGGATTTGGCGCTTCATCCGATGAAACTCTCCACGAACTTGGGGCGGCTGTGAGTCCTTCTACCTTCGTTACCCTGAAACCGTTCTACTCGCGGCTGGAGTATGACGATGGTTTCCTGTCGAAAAGCGGCGGTATAGGCTCCGAGTGGCGTCCTCACGAACTCGTGACGGCCACGCTGGCGTGGAGCGGCATCGCCGCGTCCCGCGATTCCGCTGGTTTCAGCCGTTGGGGCAATGGTGATAACGTTGTCACCTCGTTGGTTCTGCAACCCCGCGCAGCCTGGCAGCTGGCACTCGATTATGAATACGACAGTCGTAAAAACAACTACGCCGGTGGCGCCTCCGGTGTACGGTACAGCCGGTATCGCACCGGGATCGACGGTCCAGCCGAGGGCATTTTGTTTGAATACTTCGTGGAGGATTCTCTTGACGGTAGCTGGCAGCGGTCCTTAAGGCGGTCGCGCCTTACTTCGACGTCGGCCCGAAAGCTCGGAAACCTCTCGTATGATTTAAGGTGGTCCTATCAGTGGTTGACAAGCTCCGGCGCCGATGAGAAGAGCTTCCTGGCCAGAAGAGACCCGCAACGCTCGCGGTATCAGTTATCTCGAGGTGGAACCCGGCGAGGGCAACTATGTCTTTGAGGACGGTCAGTATGTACCGGACCCCGACGGGAACTTCATCAGGACGGATGAGATTCTCTCCGACCAGGCCAGGGTGCG
>CBFCYQ010000035.1:0-17144 GCA_965602205.1 uncultured bacterium
GGTCGACCGAAGCATCGGTGTCGATGCCGGCGGTCTTGCGCAGGGTCGCCAGGTTGTAATCCTCGACCTCGGTCACGATCTCCATCCCCTTCATGAAAACCACTTTCTTCCTGTCGTAGCCGTTAGAACGGACGTCGACTTCATAGCTGTTGCCGTCTATCAGCATCAGGGCGCGGCTCTCACCGAGTTCATGCAGCGACACTTCCACTTCCCGTCCGGAAAGCGAGGCATAGTACTTTTCCGAGCGGTACTTTAATTCGATGTCATACTCGTGACCTTCGATATTCACCAGGTAGCGTGGCATCAGCGACTCCCCTGGAAATTGCGCAGGTTCAGACGGCGGTGGCACTCCGACCACCGTGAACCCGGCCGATAATCGCGCGGTCGCGCGGCGACCTTTATTCTTCGCGTGAACACGAACGTATGCAGGGCCGAGGCAATGGCCGCCGTTTCGCGAAGATCATCGGTCAACTGGCTGTACTTGTGGTTGGGATATTCCTCTTCAAGAAACCGGGTCGAGATGTCACCCTTCATGAATTTCTCGTCATCCATGATCGTGCGGTGGAAACCGATAGTGGTATCCACTCCCGATACGCGGTACTCCTCCAGCGCGCGGCGGGTCCGCCGGATAGCCTCATCGCGGTCTTTGCCCCAGACAATGAGCTTGGCGATGAGCGGGTCGTAGTAGATGGGCACCTCCGAGAAGATGACCACCCCGGAATCGACGCGGACACCGGGACCCGCGGGGATACGATAGTTCTTCAGCTTACCGGTCGAGGGCATGAAATTATCTTCAGGATTCTCAGCGCAGATACGACACTCGATAGCATGGCCGTTGAGTTTGATGTCTTCCTGGTTATAGGCCAGCTTCTTTCCCTCGGCAATGTCGATCTGGGCCTTCACCAGGTCGAGACCGGTGATCATCTCCGTGACGGGATGTTCCACCTGCAGCCGGGTGTTTACTTCGAGGAAATAGAATTCGCGTCTCTCGTCGACCATGAACTCGACCGTACCGGCCCCGACATAACCGGTCTGACGGGCAATCTTGATCGCGGCCGCGCCCATCCTCCGGCGCATATCTTCATCGACGATCGTGGAGGGCGATTCTTCAATAAGCTTCTGGTGCCGCCGCTGGATGGAGCACTCACGCTCACCCAGGTAAATACAATTGCCGTGCCGGTCGCAGAGAATTTGTATTTCGATATGCCGTGGCCGGGCCAGGTAGCGTTCGATATAAACCCGGCCGTCACCGAAGGCCGAGGCTGCTTCGTTGCTCGCCGACCTGACAGCCTCCGCGAATTGATCAGCCGTCGGCACCACCCGCATGCCCTTGCCCCCGCCCCCGGCGGCGGCCTTGACTAGCACCGGGAAACCGACCTCGTCGGCTTTCTTGAGGGCCTCGGTCATATTCTCAGCATCGAAGGTCGCCCCCGGCACCACCGGCAGGCCGGCCTCCAGGGCCGCCTTGCGGGCCTGCAGTTTGTCACCCAGCATGGCAATCGTGGCCGCGTCGGGGCCGATAAATATCAGCCCTTCGTCGGCGCAGCGCTGAGCGAACGAGGCGTTCTCCGCAAGGAAGCCATAGCCCGGGTGGATAGCGTCCACACCCGCCTCGCGGGCCACCTCGATAAGTTTGTCCTGTACGAGATAACTTTCCGTAGACGGCGCCGGCCCGATGTGATAGGCCTCGTCGACCATCCGTACATGAAAAGCGGTGGTGTCGCAGTCCGAGAAAACACCCACCGAGCGGATACCCAAATCCCGGCAGGCGCGTATCACCCGGATGGCAATCTCACCCCGGTTGGCAATCAGCAATTTCTTGATCCTGGTATTCATAACCTGTCCCGCATGCGGACCTACAGCGGTATGTTTCCGTGCTTTTTGACGGGCATCGTGTCCTTCTTGGTTTCCAGCATCTCGAAGACCCGGACCAGGCGCGGACGGGTGGTCTTTGGCTCGATAATGTCATCAACATAACCGCGCGCCGCCGCTGCATACGGGTTGGCGAACTTCTCACGATAATCGTCCGTCCGTTTGGCCAGCTCCGCTTCCGGATCCTTCGACGCCGCAATATCCTTCTTGAAGATAATTTCCACGGCCCCTTTCGGACCCATAACGGCGATTTCCGACGTCGGCCAGGCGTAATTGATATCGCCCCGCACGTGCTTGCTGCTCATGACGTCGTAGGCCCCCCCGTAGGCCTTGCGCGTGATGACGGTAACCTTGGGCACCGTGGCTTCGCAGTAAGCATACAGTAACTTGGCGCCGTTGCGAATAATCCCGCCGTGCTCCTGGTCGGTGCCGGGCATAAACCCCGGCACGTCTTCAAAAGTCAGCAACGGAATATTGAAGGCGTCGCAGAACCGAATAAAGCGCGCCCCCTTGGTCGACGAGCATATATCCAGGACACCGGCCAGCACCGCCGGCTGGTTGGCAATAACGCCGATAGAGCGGCCCCCGATTCGCGCAAACCCGACCACGATGTTCCCCGCGAAGTCTTCATGCACCTCCATAAATGACCCGGAGTCGACAACGCGGTTGATGATGTCCTTGATGTCATAGGGCTTGTTGGGATTCTCCGGCACCAGGTGGTTGAGTTCCTCGTCTTCACGGTCCGGCGGGTCGGTGCATTCGGCGAACGGCGGGTCTTCGCAGTTGTTCTGCGGAATGTAACTGAGAAGCCGCTTGAGCTTCGAAATCGTGTCGGCCTCGTTCTCACAGGCGAAATGAGCCACTCCCGATTTGCTGGCATGGACCTCGGCCCCGCCCAACTCCTCCGAGGTCACGTTTTCGTGGGTCACGGTCTTGACGACGTTGGGGCCGGTGACGAACATATACGAAGTCCGCTTGGTCATGAGGACGAAATCCGTGATGGCCGGGCTGTAAACGGCGCCGCCGGCGCAGGGGCCGAGCACGGCGGAAATCTGCGGCACCACTCCCGAGGCCAGCGTATTGAGCAGGAAAATATCGGCATAACCGCCCAGGGAAACCACGCCTTCCTGGATGCGGGCGCCGCCGGAATCGTTCAGGCCGATAATCGGCGCCCCCACGTTCATGGCCATCTTCATTATTTTGCAGACTTTCTCGGCATGCGCTTCGGACAGGGAACCGCCGAAAACCGTAAAATCCTGCGAAAAGATATAGACCGCCCGCCCGTTGATCTTGGCGCAGCCGGTGACCACGCCGTCACCCAGGACTTTGTGCTCGGCCAGCCCGAAATCGGACGAACGATGGGTGACGAACATGTCAAACTCTTCGAACGAGTTAGCGTCAACCAGCAGCTCGATGCGTTCCCGGGCCGTCAGTTTGCCTTTTTTGTGCTGGGCTTCGATACGTTTTTCTCCGCCGCCGCGCCGGGCCTCGGAGCGCATCTTCTCCAGTTGATTCAGCTTTTGTTCAAGGGACATTTCTCTGTCTTCAACACCTCATGTAAGTTTTCCGATTACCCCCGGCAGGGGACGAGAATGTCGGCGATAGCGCCGCTACACGGCCGTGACTGCGAGTTGCTTGCCATCCTCTTTCACGGTCCCCAGGGGGATGCTGGTATCATGGTCAAAGGCCACGATGACGTCGTCATGGATTATCTCCGGCAGCATTTTCCGTTTCACTTCCATCGACTGTAACGGGAAGAGATCGGCGGCGGGGACAAACGGCACCCGCAGGTGAGCGGAAGTGCAGAAAATGTCGGCCGGATATAAAACCTTCTTGCCGCCGGATTCCATCTTCAGGGCAAAATGGCCCTCGGTGTGGCCGCCGGTGTGGACGGCCCGGACACCGGGGAAAAGTTCGCTGTCGGCATCGATCAGTTCCACCTGGCCGGAATCTTTCAGGGCATAGTACCGGTCCGGGCAATATACTGCCGCCGTCCGTTCATCGGGATGTATAGCCGCCTCCCACTCCTCCTTGCTGATAATGTACCGGGCCTTGGGAAAACGCGGCACGAACCGGCCGTCTTCGGTCTTCACCGCCCCCCCGGCGTGGTCGGTGTGAAGATGCGACAGGATCACGTAGTCGATGTCTTCGGGTTTCAGCCCCTGCGAGAGAAGACCGAGCTCCATCGCCGTCGCGCCGGCGGCGGCATATACTTTCTGCTCCTGTTTGGACAGGGTGTCGCCCAAACCGGCATCGAACATGATGTTCTTGCCGTGCGCCTTGAGCACAAAGATATTGGCGCGCATCGGTATCAAATTGTTTTCGTCCGGCTTGATAAGCCTCTCCCACATCGTCCGGGGTATTATTCCGAACATGGTACCCCCGTCGAGCTTGAACTCCTGCTCGACGAAGGTACCGATTTCAAATTCACCGAATTTCATCAGCGTCCGATGACGTTTGCGGCGATGACCAGACGCTGGACTTCCGAAGTCCCTTCATAGATTTCGAGCACCCGCTGGTCGCGGTAAAGCTTCTCGATCACCGAGAACTCGCCTATGAATCCGTAGCCGCCGTGAATCTGCATAGCGCGATCCACGCAGAACCGGGCCGACTCCGAGGAGTACAGCTTGGCCATCGAGGCTATCAGCGAGATGCGCTCGCCCTTGTCCTGCATCGTGACGGCCTTGTAAGTCAGGCAGCGGGCGGCCTCCAGGCGGGTGGCCATGTCGGCGATCATCCACTGGATTGCCTGAAGTTTGGCAATCGGAGCGCCAAAGGCTATGCGCTTCTTGCTGTAGGCCACCGATTCATCGAGCGCTCGCTGTGCTATCCCCACGCCCTGGGCGGCCACACCGATGCGGGCGCTGTCCAGGGTGCCCATGGCATAACGGAAACCTTTGCCGAACTCGCCGACCAGGTTTTCCTTGGGAACCTTGACATCCTTGAGAACGATCCCGCCGGTGGTCGCGGCCCGCATCCCCATCTTGTTCTTGAGGGTGCGCTTGTCCCAGCCGGGCTGATCGGTTTCGACGATAAAGGCCGAGAGCTTCGGCTTGTCTTTCACTTTGCAGAATAATACCCCGACATCAGCCACGTCGCCGTGCATGATGAAAATCTTCTCGCCGTTGACAACGTAATGATCGCCGTTTTCCACCGCCTCGGTCGACTGGTTGGCCGCATCCGAGCCGGCGTTCGGTTCGGTCAGCACAAAAGCCGGCACGCGCTTGCCGGTGGCGCAGTCGGGCACGAACTTCTTTTTCAGTTCATCGTTGGCGAAATTGATGATTGGCTGAGTGGCCAGCTCACCGACGGCACAGAGCAGGCCCACGCCCGCATCGTGATAGCAAAGCTCCTCGATGAGCGTGATGAACTCCAGGTGCGACTTGCCCAGCCCGCCCAGTTCCTTGGGCATACAGTAACCGATATAGCCCGCCTCGCCCAGTTTGCGGTAGAGATCCATGGGAAACTTGCGCGGCTCCGCCATGCGATCGAGTTGTTCCGATACCGGATAAATTTCCTTCGCTGCGAATTCTTTGACGGCATCCCTGACGGCCTGCTGTCTGGGGTCGATATTCTTATCCATAGTTCCTCCCAGAACAATGATATGTTACAGGTATCTTATGTTTCGTTTATTTACATTATCTTATCATCGGATTTCTTCGCCGTCACCGCCCGGCGCAGAAATTCGATGGCTTCCTCGGTCGGCGCGCCCGGCGTGAAAATCTTGGCCACGCCGATCTTCTCCAGCTCTTCCCGGTCATCTTCGGGGATAATGCCGCCGCCGAAGAGAATGATGTCGTCGGCGCTTTTGGCCTTCATCTCCTCGAGTATCGCCGGGAATAATGTCATGTGCGCCCCCGAGAGAATGGACACGCCCACCGCATCCACGTCCTCCTGGATGGCCGCCGCCACGATCGACTGCGGCGTCTGTCGTAACCCCGAGTAGATGACCTCCATGCCGGCGTCGCGAAACGCCGCCGCGATCACCTTAATGCCGCGATCGTGCCCGTCCAGACCGGGCTTTGCCAAAAGTACTCTAATTTTGTCTGCCATATTCGTGTTCTTATCGGTTCAGTTTACCTTTGTTGCATCTTTATCCGGAGACCGCTCGTCCGGCGTTTTCCCCCTACGACACCTGCATGGCCGACTGGGACTCCACGTACTCGCCCCAGACCTCGCGCAGCACATCCGAAATCTCGCCCAGGGAAGCGTACACCCGGACGCACTCCAGAATCGCCTCAAACGTGTTGCCCTTGCCTTCCGCGGTATCCTTTAGTTTGGCCAGGCCGGCCTGCACGGCGCCGTTGTCCCGCTCGCCTTTCACCTTTTTCAGAAAGGCCACCTGTTCACGCTCGACTTCCGGGTCAATCCTCAGCACGGGAATGTCGATCTCCTCGTCTTCCACCACGAATTCATTGACCCCGACCTGAATGCGCTCCTTTTTCTCGATTTCCCGTTGATAGAGGTAGGCCGATTTGGCCAGTTCCCGCTGGAAGAAACCATCCTCGATACAGGCCAGCACACCGCCGCGCCGCTCGATCTCCTCAAAATACTTCTCGGTCTCGGCTTCCATCTGGTCGGTCAGGGACTCCACGAAGTACGAACCGGCCAGCGGGTCGACGGTGTTGGCCACGCCCGTTTCATAGGCGATGACTTGTTGCGTTCGCAGGGCGATGGTCACGGCCTTCTCCGACGGCAGGGCCAGGGTCTCATCCATCGAGTTGGTGTGCAGCGACTGGGTGCCGCCGAGCACTCCCGAAAGCGCCTGGATAGCCACCCGGATAATATTATTTTCCGGCTGCTGCGCCGTCAGGGAGCATCCTGCTGTCTGCGTGTGGAACCGGCAGAGCCAACTGCGCGGGTCTTTGGCGCCATACTTGTCTCTCATGTGCCTGGCATAGATACGCCGGGCCGCCCGGTACTTGGCGATCTCCTCGAAAAAGTCCGAATGAGCGTTGAAAAAGTATGACAGGCGCGGGGCGAAATCGTCCACGTTCTGCCCGGCGGCGATGGCCGACTCGATATAACAGAAACCGTCCGCCAGCGTAAAGGCCAGCTCCTGCACGGCCGTGGCCCCCGCCTCCCGAATGTGGTAGCCCGATATCGAGATGGAGTTCCACTGCGGGACTTGCTTCGTGCAGTAATCCATCATGTCGGTTATCAGCCGAATCGAGGGTCGGGGTGGATATATGAATTCCTTCTGGGCTATGTACTCTTTGAGAATATCGTTTTGCAGCGTCCCCCGCAGCTTGTCAAAAGGCACCCCCTGCTTTTCCGCCACCGCCAGGTACATCGCCAGTAATATCGAGGCCGTGGAGTTGATTGTCATGGACGTCGAGACCTTGGCCAGGTCAATATCGCCGAATATTATCTCCATGTCGGCCAGGGTGTCAACGGCCACGCCGCACTTGCCCACCTCGCCCAGGGAGCGGACGTGGTCCGAGTCGTAACCCATTAAGGTCGGCAGGTCAAAAGCCGTCGACAGGCCGGTGCCGCCCGCCCGAAGGATATACTTGAACCGTTCGTTCGTCTGTTTCGGCGTGCCCATACCGGCGAACTGGCGCATGGTCCACAGCCGCGTCCGGTACATGGTGTGATGAACGCCCCGCGTGTAGGGGAATTCCCCGGGCAGGCCGATATTTTTCCAGTAATGATCTTCGGTGCCCGCTCCTTTGACCGAGGCCGGAGTATACAGCTCATCGATATCGACTCCGGATACGGTGAAGAATCGCGGCAGGGATTTGCTCGAACGGGTTTTCTCGGCTTTCTCGTCCCACCGGGACAGTCTGGCGTTCAACTCCTCCAGAAACTTCTTATCGTACATAAACCTTGTTCTCCATTCGCGATGTGAAACCAGATAATAATACAACCCTGCCTGAAAATCAAGCCGATTGCGGCCCGAAATTTGTACAGGCATACGATTAAGATTTTACTGTTCAACGGCTTATTTCAATTCGCGGCCCGGCTGCCGGGCTCGGCAGATTAATAATATGTCTGTTTTACCAGCAGGCAGGGTTCACTGACGGCAGAATTTTTGATACAACTCGTCACCAATGTCGTACGGGCCGGTTTTTCCCTCGTAGATGTCGTCCACGAATTTATCGAACTCCACCTTCTCCATCAGATTATCGATGAACTCGTTCTGGAACCGGTTCTTGAGGATACTGAGGATTTTCTTCTTGATTCTGGCGCGACGGCGACGCTCAAAACCACCCGTTTTGGCCGCAAGTTCCACATACTCGCCAAGCTTGCCGAAAAGATAGTCAATGTTCTTATTGTTGACGGCCTCGGTGGCAATTACCGGAACGTCCCAGTCGTCCTCGGATCTGTGCCTCATCTGCATGGTGCTTTTCAACTCGGAGATGATTTTCTCCGCCCCGGGCCGGTCGGCCTTGTTGACGACCATGATGTTGGCGATTTCCATCAAGCCGGCCTTGAGTGTCTGGACACCGTCACCCGATTCCGGCACCACCACAACCACCACGACATCGCAGGCATCGATGATATCCAGTTCCACCTGGCCCACCCCGACCGTCTCGATGATGACCACATCGAACCCGAAGGCCTCCATCACCACCCCGACATTATCGGTGGCCGAGGCCAGGCCGCCGCTGGCGCCGCGCGTGGCCATACTGCGGAAATAAACCCCGCCCTGGCTCGACAACTCGTTCATACGGACGCGGTCGCCCAGCAGAGCGCCACCCGTAAACGGCGAGGTCGGGTCGACGGCTATAACCCCCACCGTCCGGCCGCGGTCGGTATGCTCGTGAACCAGCCGGTTGACCAGGGTCGACTTACCGGCGCCAGGCGGTCCCGTAATACCGATCCGTAGAGTTCGGCCCGCCTTGCGGTACAGGCGGCCCAGAAGCTCCCGGTAACCGTCCCGGTGGTTTTCCACGTGGGAGATAATCTTCGACAGGGCGCGAATATCGCCCTGGGCAAATCGTTCTAAAACCGTCATACCTACTGCGCGTCGGGAGATAAATTACCCACCGTCAGTTTGATATCCCGCAATTGTATCTGGATTCTGGTCACGTCGTTATACGTATTATATTCCAGAACGTACACGATGTCCACCAGACAACCTTTGGATGAGATTATACTGGCCATGTCGCCGAAGCCAAAGCCGATCACGTCGCATACGGCATCCCCTTTTCGCACTCGCATCCTGAGATGGTTCTTGCCTACCGTGCGTGGCTGCCCCACCACTTCACAGTTGCGGGTGAGAAACACCGGGCGCATGTTCTGGGGACCGAAGGGGGAAAACGATTCGATGGCGTCCATCAGCCTTTCGTCTATGTCCGTTAGCTCCAGCTCGAGGTCGATATGCAGCTTGGGCGTGATGTCCTCATCCGTCAACAGCCGGTTGGAGACTTCCTTAAACTTCTCCCGGAAGGCCGGGATGTTATCCTGATGGATGGACAGTCCCGCGGCATACTTGTGCCCGCCGTATTTTATGAGCAAATTTTCACATTCTTTCAGGGCCTCACAAAGGTGGAAGCCGGGAATTGATCGCGCCGAGCCCTTGCCGATGCCGTTGGAAATGGAGATTAGAACCGTCGGCATGTGGAATCGCTCCACCAGCCGACTGGCGACAATGCCGATCACGCCCTGGTGCCACTCCTCGCCGGCCAGGATGATGGCGCGGTCATCGTCAATGTCAACGAACTCGTCCATTTGATTCAGCGCTTCTTTGAGCGTGTTCTCATCGATTTCCTTGCGCCGGCGGTTTTCCTGGTCGAGCTGGCGGGCTATCTCCTGGGCCACCCGCTCATCCCTGGTGGCCAGCAGACGTATGGCCTGCCCGGCATCGCCCAGCCGCCCCAGGGCATTGATGCGCGGCGCCAGGATGAACACCACCTGACCGGTACTTATCTTTCGGCCCATGAGTCCCGAAACGAAGACCAGCGACTTCAGACCCGGCTTGGTCGTTCGCGTGACCTGCCTGATCCCGAACCGGGTCAGCGTCCGGTTCTCACCGACAAGCGGCACGATATCGGCGGCTGTCCCCAGCGCCACCAGGTCGAGATGCTGGTCCAGTTCACGCTCATCCTGACCGAGCGAACGGTACAGCGCCTGGGCGAATTTGAAGGCCACCCCGACACCGGACAGCTCGTCGCCATAGGTGCAGTCCGGCTGTTTCGGATTGATGATGGTAAAAGCCTCCGGCAGCCGCACTCCCGGCTCGTGATGATCCGTCACTACCACATCGATACCGAGCGATGACGCGTACGCAATTTCATCGACAGCCGTGATGCCGGTATCGACAGTGATAATAAGGGACACCCCTTTCTTTTTGGCCTCGTCGATACCATCCTTCGACAGCCCGTACCCTTCGGTCAGACGGTTCGGCAGGTAGAAATCCACCTGAGCGCCGAGCTTGTTCATCACGATGTAAAGAAGGGCGGTGGCGGTGATTCCGTCCACGTCATAATCGCCGTAGATGACAATCTTCTCATTATTCATGAACGCCTGGGTGACGCGATCCACGCCGCCCGCCATACCGATCATGGTGAAGGGATCCTTGAGGTCCGTCAATTCCGGATTGAGAAAACTGTTTATCGACTGCGCGTCAGCAAGCCCCCGGTTGAAAAGAATCTTAATGATTTGAACCGGCAGGTCGGCCTCCGCGGCTAGTCTGGCGGCTAACTCAGGTTCAGGTTCCGGGGCCAGGACCCACTTGGGAACCGTTGATTTCTGAGCAACGCCCATAGAGCCTCCAACTTTTGAAGGCTTGGAAAGCAGGAGGTAAGCCGAATTCTGTGAACCTCCCGAGGGAAGCCAACAGCCATTTATCTTGACAACCGGTTGCCCGGTCATTCCGTGCGGCCTACCCGGGAATAGTAACGGGGCGAAACAACCCCTCTTCCCCTATTTGGCCTTGCTCCAGGCGGGGTTTGCCCACCACCGAGATTTCTCCCGACAGCCGTGGTCTCTTACACCACGATTTCACCCTTACCTCGTCAGAGGCGGTATCGTTTCTGTGGCACTTTCCGTCGGATCACTCCGCCCCGGTGTTACCGGGCGCCTTGCTTCTGGGGAGTTCGGACTTTCCTCACTCTAAATGTTCATTTAAAGCGCGACTGTTTCTCCTACTTTCTCAAGCTCACGTTTACGATATATACACAACAACTACTTTACCAACTTTCTCGCCCGCCGGCGCTAAGACATCCGCCGGTAATTGGGCGACTCCTTGGTGATCGGCACCGAATGCGGATGTGACTCGGTCACACCGGCAGAGCTGATCCGCAAAAACCTGGCCTTATCTCTTAATTCGGCAAGACTCGCGGCGCCGCACATACCCATCCCCGCCCGAAGTCCTCCGATCATCTGGAACACCGAATCGGCCAGGGGACCTTTGTACGGTACCCGGCCCTCGACACCCTCGGGCACCAGCTTGGAAACCTCATCTTCATGCTCTTGAAAATAACGGTCCTTGCTGCCTTCTCTCATGGCGCTCACCGAACCCATCCCCCGGTAGACCTTGAAGGAGCGTCCCTCCAGCAAAACCGTCTCGCCCGGCGATTCCTCGACCCCGGCGAACAGGGAACCAATCATCACCGCCCGGGCTCCGCAGGCCAGCGATTTGGTGATGTCTCCCGAATAACGGACGCCCCCGTCCGCAACAACCGGGATATTACTTTTCTCGGCGGTCTCCACCGCATCACGAATAGCCGTCACCTGCGGCACTCCCCCCCCGGTAACCACCCTCGTCGTACAGATGGAACCGGGGCCGACACCTACCTTGATACAGTCGGCGCCCGCGTCTATCAGAGCCCTGGCGCCCTCGGAGGTGGCGATATTCCCGGCCATGACGGGCACACTGCCAAATGTCTTTTTCAAAAACCGTACGGCCTTCAGCACACCTTCGCTGTGGCCGTGGGCGCTGTCAACCGCCAGCACGTCCACACCCGCATCGACCAACGCGGCGGCCCTCTCCTCGAGATCGCGGCCGACACCAACGGCCGCCCCCACTCTGAGCCGGCCGCGCTCATCCTTGCACGAATGCGGGTACTGTATCTTCTTCATGATATCCTTGACTGTGATCATGCCCTTGAGCATGTAGCGGTCATCAACAATCAGTAATTTTTCAATGCGGTGCTTATGCAGTAACTCCTTGGCGATTTCGAGATTGGTCCCCTCCTTCACCGTCACGAGATTCTTGGTCGTCATAACCTCGGATATAATCTGGCTCTCGTCACCGTGGAAACGCAGGTCGCGGTTGGTCAGAATGCCCACCAGTTTACCGTTCTCAGTGATAGGGATGCCGGAAATCGAAAACCTCCTCATCACTCCGAGAGCTTCACCAATGGTCCGCTCGGGAGGCAGCGTGATCGGGTCGACAATCATGCCGGACTCCGAACGCTTGACTTTGTCCACCTCACCGCCCTGAGCCTCCGGTGACATGTTCTTGTGAATCACTCCCAGACCGCCCTGCCGGGCGATGGCAATGGCCAGCCCCGATTCGGTAACCGTGTCCATGGCCGCCGACAGAATGGGAATGTTCAGAGCAATGTTCGGCCCTATGCTTGTCGTGACATCCACATCTCGGGGCAGCACATTGGAATAGGCCGGCACCAGGAGAATGTCATCAAACGTCAGGGCCTCTTGTTCAAGTATCTTTGCCATATGAACTTCGCCGTGTATTCATATTACTTGCAGAACCCTGTCCTCGCTCAGTTGGAAATAGCATTATCCCAGAATAACAGCGTCCCGCAGTTCTCGCAGGTATATACCTTGTCGCCCTTCTTGATTTCCTGAACCTTTCTCGGGGTCAGCGCTTTGTAACAGGCGCCACAGGCCCTTCTCTTGACGGCCACTACGACGTCACCGCCCTTGCCCCGACGAACACGTTCATACAGGGACAGCGTCGGACGTGGGATTACAGCCGTAATCTCCTGACGCTCTTTGTCTTTCTGGGCCACCTTGTCACCGATCGAGTCGATCTTCTCCTTCAATATCGTCAGCTGCTGGTCATTGTTCTCAGCGACTTTCGAATACCGCTCCTGGTACTCCTCGATATCTTTGCTCAACTGCTCTATACGGTCGATAGTGTTGATAAGCTCTGTTTCGCGGTTGGAGATACCCTCTTTGGTGACGTCTATTTCCGCAACCAAAGCGTCATATTCCTTGTTGGTTTTAATCGACATCATCTGCTGCTGATATTTCTGCAATTCGGCCTCTCTGGTGGCTATTTCCACTTCGAGGTTCTTCTGTGCAAGCTTGGCTTGCTCCAATTCCTTGGAGGCGTTCTCGAGCTTTTCGTTGGCTTCAGTTATTTCCCGGGTCAGGTTCTCCATCATATCCGGAAGGTATTCTTTGGATCGTTCCAGCTCTCCGCGGTCGAAGTCAATAACCTGGAGTTTTAAAAGCAACTCGAGATCACTACTCATCAATACCTCCTTATGCTGCTGGTACATCATAACATCAAACAAAAAACGCATTCGCCCGAATTAACCGGCGAATGCGTCATTCCTCCTGCCTCCCAGGCTCGCAATGTCCGACCCAACCAAGGCCGGGTACGACCTCTGAGAGAATTACTCGTTTACGTTTACTATCGTATTTCAAATACACCATTTTCGCGACTCAAATGGGCAATACTGGATTCGAACCAGTGACCTCTCGGATGTGAACCGAACGCTCTAACCAACTGAGCTAATTGCCCAACTAACCCCTTCCAATCTCTGGGCCCTGCAGGACTCGAACCTGCGACCCGCTGATTATGAGTCAGCTGCTCTAACCAACTGAGCTAAGGGCCCATTTCGGCTAGATTCTCAACTTACCATATCATTGCATCAACGTCAAGTCAATTTAATCAACCAATTACAATGCGGATTGTTCCGCCTTTTCTGCGCCCGTCAACACCCTCCTTCGAAACCTCAACCAACAACCCCTTATCAGCCTATCGGCTCTCCCCGGCTATTCTCGATTGCCCCGGATTTCTGCCGGAAAATGCAGCCCTCTCTCCCCCTGCCGCCATGGCTTCACAACTCCGACTCCAGCACCATCTCAGAGACCTCGTCAGCTTGCACAAGAATCTTCCCCTGGCCGTCAACAACCATGGAACTGCCGCCAAACTCGTTTACTCCGTCATCGCCGACGGCGTTGATGCCGATAACCGTTAGTCCCGTATCTTTCGCCCGTTGCGCCAGCAAATGCCGCCAGTCGTTGATACGAACTCGCGGGAAGGCAGCCGGCACCACAATTCTCCTGGCGCCCGCCTGTCGCAATCTGTCAAAGATGTCGGCAAACCGAAGATCGTAACAGATGGCGACACCCAGCTTTCCATGCATTGTGTCGAATATCCCGATTTGCTCGCCGGCGCTGTACACCCGGTCTTCGTTAAACGGCTCAAACAGGTTGATTTTATGATAAATTTGATGTTCTCCCTGGCAATAGTACAAATAAGCATTGAACAATCCGGCGCTCGTCTCATGCGGAAATCCAATCATCACCGGCGCGTCAGACTCCGCCAACAACTGTAACAGCGCCTTCAAATCCTCAACCCGTCGCCGCTCGTATAGACAGCCGCTGGTAGCCAGTTCGCCGAAACAAACGAGATCGGGCCTGTTTGATCTCTCGTCCTTCAGAAAGTCGGTCCAGCTACGGTTGTTGATATTCTTCTGAATGATGCGAATGCGCATTTGGTGTCGCCTTCGTCCACGTAATGACCTTCCCGGCGGCCGCCGTCTCGCCCTGAAACCGCCCGGCACTTCGACTTTTAAGTAAGGCGCGTGTGCCGTCATGTCAAATCATTTCAGACCGCCCGGTCAGACTAAGGTCACCTCCGCAGGCGGAGGTGACCTTTTTCAGATTCAGGCCCGGTCATACACGGCAGAATTTCCTTTAACTGCCGGCTCAAATTGCATATTATTGATGTTCGTTGAACAGTGACTGCTCAAAGAGAGGATGTTGATGACTAGTAGACGCTTTTGGATATCGAATTCGATCATCGCGGCAGCCTTTCTGGTTGTCTCAAGCAGTGTCTTGGCCCAGCAGGTCAAACGCGTACGCCTTGGCTATTTTGAAGGCGGCAAGCATCCGGTTCATGATCTGATCCGCACCGAGCTTAACCGCCAGCTTGAACTGACACTGCCAGAGAATTTCGAACTCGTCTTCATTCCCCACGGATTTCGCTCCGCCGGCTGGAAACGTGACAGCTGCCGGATTTTTGCCCGGGAACTCACCGGCGTCGAAGGTATCGATATCATGGTGACCATGGGGCCATGGGTTGTCGAGGATCTGCTGGAAGCCGGGTTCAGCGAACCCATTGTGGCGATGTACCGCTTCGACCCGCGCGCTGAGGGCCTGTTGGACGATGACAATCGTCCTGTCGCTCCAAACCTGACCGTCCGTATTGACTCCAACAGGATGGAAAAAGACCTGGCCATGCTATCCCGGCTGCTGACTGTCGAAAAACTGGGCATCCTCTTCTTTCCTTCCGCTGATGAAAAATCGGAGGTCCTCTCCAAGGCGGCGGCCATCGGTGTCAGGCTGGGCTTCGAGGTCGTCACCGCTGAAGGGTTTAACAAATTCGGCACTTACGCTTTCTTCAAGGCTTATAACGAACTTGACAAGAAGATTGACGCTCTGTACCTGGCCCCACTGTGGGACATGGACGCCGCCAAGATCACCGAGTTGTTTAGGAGGACCGCCGACCAGCGAATCCCGGTTTTCAGCACGGAGGGTCGCTATGCCGTTGACCGGGGCGCTTTCGCCTCCGATGCCGGTCAGACCTTTCTCCCCGAAGCCGCTTTCGCGGCAGCCAGGGTTATCCAGATACTGGAAGGCGTGAATCCCGCCGACCTGGCCGTCGAGTTCCCCGAAACCAGGGGACTGCTGATAAACCTGGAAACGGCCGAAAAATGCCGCCTGCGAGTTCCCGACGCCGCCGTGAATGAGGCCTTTGTCGTCGAAGCGCCGTCGCCCGACGATGTCCCGCTTTACACTTTAAGAGACGCCGTTTCTCGCGCGCTCGAGCGGAATCCCGGCTTCCTGGCCGGGTACGATGCCCTGGAGGCCGCGGCTCAGGCGGCCAGGCAGGCCTACGCGCAATATCTGCCCCAAATATATGCCACCGGCAGCCTCACCCATTTCGATGACAACACCGTGCATAACACCAGGGGACTGATCGAGGAAGATCGCTATGCCGCTACCATCTCGTTCTCCCAACAGCTTTTCTCTCTAGGGGCAATCAGGAATATCCAGTTCACCGCCCAGAACAGAAATCTCGAACAGGTTGACGTGGAGCAAGCTCGGCTCGATCTGGAACTAGGTGTTAATCTGGCCTATCTCAATTATCTCCAGGCCACCGAATACCTGTTGGTCCGGAAGCAGGACCGGGAACTCATCGACCGAAACCTGGAAATCGCCAACTGCCGCCGCCTTCTGAAGGTCGGTGACGGGGCGGATTATGTGCGCTGGGAAGATGAACGAACCAAAGCCACCCAGAACATTATCAGTGCCCGGGCCAATCTCGATGCCGCGAGGGTACTGCTGAACGTACTGCTCAACCTGCCCGGCGACTCCCGTTTTACGCTCGACGAAGCCTCTTTCTCCCTGGACCGTTTCTGGCGCGAATACCAGGACATGTACCCCTTCATACTCAACCGGGCCGAACGGATGAAATTCGAACAGTCGCTGGCCCAAACCGCACTGGGTGTCAGCCCCCAGCTGCGCCGACACGACATCCGGCTCGGCATGGCCAGGACCTCCCTGTCGGGGAACACCGCCCGTTATATGCCAACCGTTGGTTTTCGCGCGGCCCTGCACTTTCGTGACGAACTTGCCGACCGGCTTACTTTTGAAGAAGAACACAATACCTGGTCGGTCTCGGCCCTGATTAGCCTGCCTCTCTTTCTCGGAGGTGACCGCATCCACGAGCGCCGCCGCCTCAAGGCAAGGCTGAGTGAAGTCGAGTTTGACCGCGATGCTGCCAGTCTCGATATAATGGGCCGGGTTCGAGCCACGGCCCTGGCCCTGACTGAGCATGTTCACAACACTTCCCTGGCAGTGCGCCGTCAGGAACTGGCCCGCGAGAACTACGAACTCGTAGCCGCCAAATATGAGTCCGGAAAAACCTCCCTGATCGATATTCTGGACGCCAGAGACAACGTCCTCGAAGCTGAAAGTGGCTATGTCTCGAGTCGTTACCGCTACTTCGGCACCCTGGCGACTCTCGTACACGAAATCGGCTGGTCGGCCGCCGAAAGCAATACGACCTTCAACGACGAGTTCTACCGGAGAATAAAAGAGATCTATAACCGATGACG
>CBFCYQ010000036.1:0-16943 GCA_965602205.1 uncultured bacterium
CGGCGTTGGTTATGGCCACCTCAAGGGAAGGCTGAAATGAGAGAAATGGCATGTCGGCAATAATCAGGGCCCGCTGGCTGCCCCGGGCGACGGCGGCCGTATGGGTGACCATGGTATCCATGGTGACCGGAAGAGTATTGAAATGACCATGAATAACGTTGCTGGCGGAATCGCCGACGAGAATGGAATCGATACCGGCCTGGTCGAGGAGTCCGGCAATAAAGTAGTCGTAGGCGGTCAGAACGGTGATTTTCTCGCCTTTAGCCTTTTTGGCGATGAAGGTCTGAACAGTTGTTTTTTTCACGCCTTTGCCGTAGGTCATAGCCTACTCCCGGACCAGGTCCCCGGCGGGGGCATAGTATTTTTTGCCGCTGACGGGTTTTTTGATTTGCCCGATGAGGTCATCGAAATGCTCGGGATTCTCAACAAAATCAATCTCGTCGGTTTTCACGACCAATAAGGGCGTATCGGTGTAATCAAAGAAGTAATAGTCGTAGGCCTTGTTAAGCATCTCGATGTAATCATAGTCGATGGTTTTCTCGAAACTGTGGTTGCGTTTGCGAATCCGCTCCAGCAACGTTTTCGTTGACCCCTGCAGATAGATCACCAGATCGGGCCGGGGAATATCGCGGGCAAGAGTGGGAGCAATCTTGTCGTAGAGAGCCAGTTCCCGCTCGGAGAGGTTGACCTGGGCAAATATCTGGTCTTTTGCAAACACATAATCGGCCACGATTCGCTGGGCGAAAAGGTCACGCGCAACCAGTTGCTGTTGCTGCTGGAAGCGGGCGATCAAGAAAAACAACTGGCAGGAAAGAGCGTAGCGGCGACGGTTCTTGTAGAAATCCACCAGGAAGGGGTTTTCGAACACTTCTTCGGCGACCAGTTCGGCCTGGACCCGCTCGGCCAGCATCCTGGCGAAGCTGGTTTTGCCGACGCCGATAACGCCCTCCACGGCGATGTAATTAGGTTCAAACGTTTCTTGCGACATGGTCCTTATAGAGCATCACTTTTTGCCGCTCCTCGGCGGTGAGAAACTCCGCCACGGGTGTTTGGGTAACCGGATGGATGATCTCGGGGTCAATCTGGAGAAGGGGCACCATCGCGAACGGTCGGTTCAGAAGCTCCCTATGAGGGATGGAGAGTTGGTCGGTTTCGATAAGCTGTTGTCCAAACAGGAGGATGTCCAGATCGATGGTTCGGGGCAGGCGCTGTCCCTTGCCGGTGCGTCCCAGCGATTTTTCAATTATCTCGAGGGCATTGAGTAGTTCGTGGGGCAAATACTTGTAGTCGGCCATCACCACCTGATTCATAAACGAGGGGTTCTCCCCTTCCATATCCTGGGCTTCCGAGACGTAAACGGCCGAAGTGGCGACAATCTCCAGACCATCGATCTCTTCCATCTTAGAAAGCGCGTTACCAAGGTACTTCTCCCGGTCGCCCATGTTGGAGCCCAGGAGAATAAAAACTGTCTCTGCCATCTGCTACCTCTGAGATATACGGTTATTCATCGGTGTTTTTAATGAGTTTATCGGTATCACCCTGGAAACGCGTAATCTCAACCTCAATAAACTTGATTTGCCCCGCAACCGGCGGGTTCATTTTCCGCACCTTCAAAGTTACCCGATAGACGGGAAACTTGTCAAGCAACTTGTCGGCCAGGTTCTCGGCGAGCTTCTCGATGAGGGCGTAAGCTTTGCCCTCGGCCAGTTCCTTAACAACGGCGTAAACGCGGGCGTAATCGATGGTGTCAGCCAGTTTGTCGGTGTGTCCGGCCTCGGCCAGGTCCACCTCCAATTCACAGTCGACCTCAAAAATACGTCCGGTTTCTTTCTCCGCGGCGGAGACGCCGTGGTAAGCGTAGAAGGTCATGCCGGCCAGGCGGATGATATCTTTCATTCCAGATTGGCCCCCTTAACCAGACGGAGTCGTTTTTTGACCCGTTCGCACGCCTTGCGGTACATTTCCGGCGGCGCGGTCAGAGACAACCTGAGATAACCTTCGCCGTTGTCACCGAAGACATGGCCGGGGGCGGTCAGAATGCGTCCGCGGCGGTACAGGGCTGCGGCAACGGTGGCGGCCTGACCCCGTCGTTCAATCCTGGCCCAGACGAAAGGCACGGCATCAAAGCCGACCCTTTCCAGGGACAGGGCGTCGAGCAGCGGGTTGACGGCGGTGGAACTCTGCTGAATCAGCTTGCGAGCTTTCTTGAGGTTTTCGCCGGGGAACTGCCGGATGGCCGCCATGGCCCAGTCGACGTAGTATTCCGGGATCTGTTGCCGGACAAGTCGGGAAGCCTGCTCCAGGCCGTTGATGACCTCGCGGTTGCCAACCACAAAACCAAACGGAATCGGCGGCAGTCCGAAAAGATAGGCAAAGGAGTAAACCTCGACACCGATTTTCTTGCCGCCGGTGATGGCGACCAGCGAAGCCAGCTTCCGACCGGACACGGATTGATAGGCGGCGTCGTTGACGACGATGATGTTTTCTCTTCCGGACAGCCATAGCAGTTCTTCGAAGGCCTTCTCCCCCAGTTCGGCGCCGGTGGGGTTGTGGGGTGAATTGACGAAGAGTAGTCTGGCCACGCGGCCCAAGCGGGAGTTGACGCGCTTGAAATCGGGCAGCCAGTCATTTTTCTGGACGACGGCGTAGGATATGGGTTCGCCGCTGCAGGCGGCGACCGCGCGCCGGTACAGCGGGACGCCGACATCGGGCACGAAGGCAATGTCGCCGTTATCGATAAACGCCAGCGCCAGCCGGAATATCAGATCCGAGATGCCGCCGCCGACAAAAATCTCTTTGGAGCTGTTAAGTTTGGCCCCGTGATAATTCAGAAACCAGCCGGCGAGTTCTTCTTTGAGGTTCTCTATTTTCTTCTTACCGGCCTCGGCCAGCGGCAGATCGCCTCGGGCGGTATCGCCTTCATACCCAACGGGCCAGCGAAAGCTACCGAGGTCCAGAAGTTCCGACTTTTTCATCAGGGGAGGTTTCTTCCCGGCGCGGACAGCTGAAAAGATGTCGGGGGGAAGCTGATACAGGCGCTGGGCTTTTTCGATGACGACTTTTTTCATACTAATATCCGTTCAGGCCGATCAAGGACCTTTTGTGTCAAGCTTTCGCCGCATAGCCGAAAGGCGCCGGACATCGTCCGGTGGAAGGGAGTTGATCCCGCCCAGTTGCCGCGCCAGAGTCAGGATTCTGGCATAATGTTCAACGGTCTCGTGTCGGTGGTAAGCCTGTTCGAGGCTGCTCCCGACCGTCAATAGACCATGGTTTTTGAGCAGAAAGGCGCTGCAGTTATCGATATACGGCGCTAGCGAATCGGGGACGGCTTCGGTACCGGGCGGGGCGTACGCCGCCGTCGGGATGTCACCCACAAAGACGACGACTTCCGGCAACACGTCGGCATCAAGCTGCTTCCCGGAGACGGCGAAAGCGGTGGCATACGGGGCATGGGAATGGACACAGCCCATCACTTCCGGTCTTTGGCGGTAGACATACAGATGCATGGCCGTCTCTGACGAGGCCGCCAGTCGGCCGTGGATATGCTTTCCGTCGCTGTCGACGGTCACGAGGTCATCGGCGGCCAATTCCCCTTTGGGCCGGCCCGCAGGGGTTATCATAATGTGACCGCCCTCAAGGCGCATCGATATATTGCCGTCGGTCCCGGCCAGCATACCGCGCAGGTAAAGCTTCCGTCCGATTTCGATAATTTTTCTTTCAGGGCTGAAGGAAGTCGCCATATTAAGTCGAAGTTAGGCGGTGGGGCGGGAAAAGTCAATAGCTTCCGGTTGTGAAAGCCGGGCTTGTCAGATAACTCTATGTCGGCCATAGGGCTGGCAGGCGGGTCAAGTTGGCGGTGGCAGCTTACGGGAGAGGCAAAAAAACTTGGCCTGAAGGCCATTTTTTTTTGCATCAACGGTGTCTTTAGAGCGTTATAACTACTGAAGTCGCTGTGAGGCAAAAAATATTTCTTGACAGCGAGCGTAATGGAAAGTATTATACGAGGCTAACTTTTTGGAGGAAGATAGTTGGCGGTTGGTCACATTCTCCCCGATTCGAGGAAGACTAAGGGGCGTACGATATTTACGGCGATTTTTCTCGCCGTCGTTTTTACTCTGGTCGGTATCCTCATAGCTTCCAACCTTAACCTGTCACCCCGCACGGAGGCGCAGAGTGCGTCGGGCACGTTGGCTTCGGGCGACTACCCGGTTGTCGAGCACGAAGGCCAGTTGCAGTCACCGTTCGTGGCGGTGGTGGAGAACGTCAAGAATGCGGTGGTCAATATCTCGGCCCGGACCCGCGAGCAGAATCTACCCTGGTGGCACCAGGGCTCGAATTACGCCACCTCGTCGGGATCCGGTTTTTTCTTCCGCAACGACGGGTACATTCTCACGAACAACCACGTTATCAAGGATGCCATGAAGCTGTCGGTGTGGACGGCATCGGGTTACAAATACGAAGCGACGCTTGTCGGCGCCGATCCATTGACGGACCTGGCGGTTATCAAGGTTGAGCCGGAAGAGGAGATTACGGCCATCCCCTTCGGCAATTCGGACGCCATCAAGGTCGGCGACTGGGCTATAGCGATCGGGAACCCTTTTCCGGAGCAGGGCCTGGATCGGACGGTGACGGTGGGAGTGGTTTCCGCCAAGGGCCGCAGTAACCTGCGTTTCGGCTCCGAGACACCGACCTACCAGAGCTATATCCAGACGGACGCTTCGATTAACCCGGGGAATTCGGGCGGCCCGCTGCTGAACCTTAGAGGTGAGTGCATAGGTGTCAACGCGGCTATCTCCAGTCCGACCGGCAGTTCGGTCGGTATCGGCTTTGCCATCCCGATCAACATGGCCAAGGCGATCGTCCCGGATCTGATCGCGGCGGGCAGGCCTTCCCGCGGTTGGCTGGGGGTCTGGTTGTCCAACGTTACCGAGCGCGAGGCCAAGCGTCAGGGGCTGGAGGCGGTCAGGGGTGTCATGATAGATTCCGTGTTTGCAGGGTCGCCGGCGGAAATGGCGGGTCTGGAGCGGGGCGATATCGTGACGGGTCTTGCGAATCAGCCGGTGGACAACGCCAGCCAGCTATCGGTACTGGTATCGACCATAAAGAACGGCACGAGTGTCGAGGTCGAGTATTTTCGTGACGGCAGCCGCCGCGTCGGTGAAACCGTAATATCAGACCGGGAATCGTTCCTTGCTTCCCATGACCGGCGAAGCACGCAGGATGATTTCGAAGTTGACCGCTGGATGGGCATGGAGCTTATGACCTTTACGCCCGATATCGCTCGGGCGCTGGCCGTCGATTATGTGGAAGGCGTTTACGTTCGGCGGGTGTATCCGGGCTCCCCGGCAGATAATTCGTCGATCGCCAGAGGCACCATCATATTACAGATAAACAACGTACCAGTGAAGTCGCTGGAAGGTGTCGAAGAGGTGGCCCGGCAGGTATCCGGGACTGACGGACGGGTTCCGCTGATTGTGCAGGAACCTGACGGGACCATTGCTCGAAAGGTCATCAGACCTTAAACGAGCCCATGGCAGGCAATCATTAACTCGATGATCGGCCCGATAATCCGGTCATCCAACATTATAGAGTAGAAGGAGACGGCCAAAGACAGTGGCAAAACAATCTCTAAAATATCGTGACGAAGACAGATCCCTGGACCTGTATCTTCGCGAAATAGGGGAAACGTCTCTAATAAATGCCGAAGAAGAAGTGCGGTTGGCCAGAAAAATCAAGCAGGGCGACAAACTGGCCCTGGAAAAACTAACCAAGGCCAACCTTCGCTTCGTAGTTTCGGTAGCCAAGCAGTACCAGAATCAGGGTCTTTCGCTGGCTGACTTGATTAATGAAGGTAACATAGGTCTTATCAAGGCGGCGAAACGTTTTGATGAGACGCGTGGGTTCAAATTCATCAGCTACGCCGTGTGGTGGATCAGGCAGGCCATTTTGCAGGCTCTGGCCGAGCAGAGCCGAATCGTGCGTCTGCCGCTCAACCGCGTGGGCACGCTTCACAAGATCGGCAAAATCTCGAGCAAGCTCGAACAGGAGCTGGGCCGGGAACCGTCGCCCGAGGAAATCGCCAACAACCTGGAGTTGTCCGAGGGTGAAGTTTCCGACACGCTCAAGATATCCAATTCGCACCTGTCGCTGGACCAGCCGTTTTCGGTTTCCGAGGACAATTCTTTGATCGACGTTCTGGAGGACGAGTTCCAGCCGTCGCCCGACGAGTCGCTGTTGAGCCATTCGCTACGCATCGAGATCGAGAAGGCGCTGGACACCTTGACGCCGCGCGAGGCCGAGGTGATTAACCTGTACTTCGGACTCAATCACGAGAAAGCGCTGACGCTCGAGGAAATTGGCGCCCGCTTTTCTCTGACGAGAGAGCGCGTACGGCAGATCAAGGAGAAGGCCATCCGCCGGCTGCGCCATGCCTCGCGCAGCCGTTCGCTGCGTGCCTATCTGAATTAGAACACCATCTCGCTTATCAGGCCGCCCGGTTGGGCGGCCTTTTTTTTGCCATCCGGCCGGCGGGCGGCGCTTTCAACGGAGGTGTCACGGCCGTAACTGACCGGTGATGTCGGTCATGAAGTACGGGTAAGCAACCGGCGAGAAGTAGCACCGATCGGGAAGCAGTTCGTATGGGGTGTCAAAGTACTGATTAAAGACGACCCTGAAGCTGTTCACCGGAGTAATCGCGTCATAGATAGCAGAAGAGTCAACCCCGGGCAGGTAGTAGGCATTAAGAATAGAGAAGCGCTCGCGCAAATTGGAGTGGGCGGGGTCGCGTTTCCAGACCAGGCGCGAGCCCGGGCCGTGATCTCCCTGGATAATGATAACGGGAGGGTCATCACCTGACCGGGAGAGGATCTTCTCGACAGCTTTCTGCAGCCTGGCGGTGATGTGAGTGATTTGGTCTTTGTAGCGAAGCCGGTATTCTTCCCGGGTGCCGCCGCTTTGAATCCAGCGGGAGCCGTCGTCGAAATTGAACGAGCACCAGGTCCGTTCCCGCGGCTGACCCTCCCGGTTGAATACGAACGGTGGGTGTGGGGCGAGGATATGGGCAAATACGAAATATGGTGATTTCACCTGAAAGACATCCGGAAGGCCGTCGATGACGAACTCAATTCTCCGTCGGTGGATATCAAAGAGGGATAAGCTGTCCGGGAGGAAGAGCGTAATGGGCGTGGAGTTGATCAGCAGGTTATGAAACTCGCTGATAGTCACGCCCGGGGGGATATAAAGATCGACATCTTTGAGTTCGGTGAATCCATAACCGCTGGCAAAACAGGCTATTGAGTAGCCGTACTTCTTGACAGTTTTGAAGACGAGATTGTTTTCGAGCAACTGGCGGAGGGGCCAGATGCCCCTGCTCTCCCGATCAACCTCAATCAGGTCCTGAATGTAGTTGCCGTTCAGCGCCGACGTGATCGAGAGAACTGTCACACCGTAGTTGGAGTGTCCCTTCCCGGCCACGCGAAATCCGCGCGACTCCAGGTATTGAACGAAGGCGCCGTTGTCGTATTCAAACATCTCATTCAGGATATCTTCCCGGCCATAGCCATCCATTACTATGTAGTATATGTTCGGCGTTCTGACTGAGCTGGAGGTTCCGGCAGCGCCGGGCACATCTGGGGAATCGACCGCTGGGCGGGAGAAAATCCTGGCGCCGGCCTGGACCACCTGGATGGAGACAAGAACGGCGGCCACCACACAGAGTAGGGTCGTAAGTTTTGACAAATCCCGACGGGTCCTGACTAGAAGCAGAAGAATGAGTATGAAGACCGCGGCCGAGAACGCCCCGGCCCACTCCTTCGGACCGGAAGTCCACTTGCCGATATCCAGCGAATGTCCCTGAAGCAGTCCGGTCATGTGTCCCCAGGAAAAAAAGAGTATCATTAACACGGCCGTGAGGATGGCACCCTTGTCGGCGCTTCTGAGCATGACGGCCAATCCCGCCGTCAGTACCACGGCGGCCGCGGCCACAAATAACAAGGGTTTCACCAGTTCCACCGGATACATCCGGTCTGCATTCTGAGCGAACAGGAACAGAATCGGGAAAGAGCCAAACATGAGGGGATGTATTAATGCGGCTGTTTTCATTCGATCGTGCTGTCTGCAGCCTGCTCGGGTTGCTGCTGAAAGGGCAGATCAACTATATCGGTCACGTCATCGTACTGGAATGGAAAATTCCAGGGAGCGTAGAACATTTTGTCGGGCAGGAGGTCAAAAGCGGTGCCGAAGTATTCGTTGAAGACCACGCGGAACGAGTTGACAGGAGTGATGGCGGGATAAAGCGGCAGAGAGTCGACACCGGGAAGATAATAGGCGTTAAGGATTGCCAGGCGCTCCTTGAGGTAGGTCGTGCGGGAGCTGTTCCAATCCAGCATGACTCCCGAACCATGGTCGGCCTGGACGATAATGATAGGGGGGAAACCGGTTGAGCCGGCGATGATTTCATCAAGGGTTTGTTGAAGCAGGCTTGTAACAACGTGAATCTGGTTGCGATAGCCGCTGATGTATTCTTCAACGGTTCCTCCGTGCATGGTATAATGGCTGCCGTCGGCGTGGTTGAATTCGCGCTCACGGGCGTAGGGTCCGCCGTTTTCGTCGAAAAGGAACGGCGGGTGCGGCGCCAGGATGTGCGCAAAGACGAAAAAGGGCGAGGGGGCCACGGTGAGCCGGGAGAGTTTTTCCAGATCGAAGCGGATTCTGTCGCGCTCCAGGTCATATGGTGACTTTACTTTGTGTAGCCAGTACGGCAGGGGCGTGGTCAGGAGAACGAGGTTCTGAAACTGAGTAAAATTGAGAACCGGCGACAGGATGTAATCAGCTTTTTTCATTTCCGTCAGGTTGTAACCGGTAGCAAACGAGACAATCTTGTACCCCTGTTGGCGCAGGAATTGTAGAACGGCGTTGTTCTGGAACAATTCCGCCAAGGGCATGCGGTCGCCGGAACCGGCTTCGAAATCGGCGAGTTGATCGAGATAATTCAGGTTCAGTGAGGTCGTAAGGGACAGCAGTGTCTGCGGGTAATTACTGTGGCTGCTGTCAGCAACGTAGAATCCGGCCTGCCGGAGATGAGCCAGGAAATCGGAATTGTCGTAGTCAAAAATCTCTTTGAGCACGTCCTGGCGGGCGTAGCCATCCACAATAATATAGTAGATGTCGCGGAGCCCTCCCGGCGAGTCCGGGCCCGGGCTGATCTCCGTGCGCTCGACGGCCACCGAGGAACGACGCACAAGGACATACCCTCCAACAACAACCTGCGCGGCCACCAGGACCATGGCCAGCGTGTTAAGAAGCGAAGTCAGTCTGGGCAGGGTGCCGCGGCTTCGGACAACGAGAAAAACGGCAACGAGGAGGACGCCGCCCAGAGTCCACAGGACGCGCTCGTTGGCTTTATCGGAGAACTGGTGAAATTCCAGGCCCGTCCAGCGCGCGAAATTCAGCAGGTGCCCGTAGGAAAAGAAGGGTACCAGGAAGATGGTGACAATCAACCCGCTCTTGTTGATGTTCTTGAGCACCAGGTTCAGCCCGGTGGTTGCCAGAAACACAACGGCGATCACCACCACCGCCGGCAGCAGGGTTTCGGTCACGTGCATCTGCCGGGCGTTCTGGGCAAACAGAAACAAAATCGGAAACAGGCCGGCCAGGTAGGGATGAAGGACAAACCGCTTTCTCATTGGCCCCGCTCCGTATTCTGAATGAGTTCTTTTACGTCCCGGGGGGATTCCTTACCGCGAAGCTGGTCGGTCACCCTCTGGAAGATGTACGGTCGATACCAGGGCGAATATATGGATTCATCGGGAAGCCGTTTGAAACTCGTGCCGAAGTAGGCGTTCAGAATCAGTCGGAAAGTGTTGACGGGCGTGATAGAGGGATACACGGGCAGGCTGTCCAGGCCCGGGAGGTAATAGGCGTTGAGAATCGCGAAACGCTCCTTGATATAGGTGCGCTTGACACTGCTCCAGTCCAGCCTTGACCCGGAGCCATGGTCGGCCTGCAGTATGATGACAGGCGGGTCATCGGTCGTGTTTTCCAGCAACTTGTCGATAGTCTCCTGAAGCAGCCCCGTGATGACTTTTACCTGATGGTGGTAGCCGACGAGGTATTCGCGGGTGTTGCCGCCGTCCCGTATGTAATGGCTGCCATCGCCGTGATCGTAACGCCGGGATCGCTCGTAGGGATTGCCTTCTTTGTCGAACAGGAAGGGCGGATGCGGCGAAACGATATGGGCAAAGACGAAATAAGGCGGTTCGGCCTCGGTTACGTAAGGCAACTTTTCGAGCGTCTTCAGAACGCGGTCACGGTGAAGGTCGAAGGGCGACTTGAGACCGTGTAGAAGATACGGCAAGGGTGTCGTTAGAAGCAGGAGTCCCTCAAACTCGGAGGGGCTGCCGGCGGGATTAAGGGTGATATCGGCGTCGTCCATCTCGGTCATGTCGAAACCGCTGACAAAGTTCACGAGCGTGTATCCCCGTTGCTTGAGCATTTTGAACAGGACGTTATCGCGGAACAGTTTTATCAGGGGAAGCCGGTCCTTGGTCGTCTTGTCAAACTCGCCCAGAGCGTGAAGGAAGTTCATATTCAAACACGATGCCAGTGTCTGCATGGTCTGGGTGTAATTGGAGTGGCTGCTGTCGGCCACGAAGAAGCCTTTGTCTCGCAGGTGCTGGAGAAACTCCGAGTTATCGTAGTGGAAAATCTCCTTGAGAATATCTTGCCGCGCGTAGCCGTCGATTAATAGGTAGTAAATGTTGGGCAGCTTGTCGGGGCTGTCGCCCGCGACGGCGATTTCCGGTCGGTCCATGGCCACGGACGAGCGGCCCGCAACGGCGTAGCCACCGGCCGCGACCTGAAGCACCACCAGAATCGCAGCGACAGCGTTCAGAAGCCGGGTAAGCCTCGGCAGATTGCCGCTAGCACGGACGGTAAAGAAGACTACGACAACAAGCGCCAGACCGAGACATCCCAGGAGCACTCCGTTGACGGTGTCGTCGAACTGGTCGAACTCAAGGTGCAGGCGCTGCATGAAATCGACAAGGTGCCCATAGGAGAAAAATATCAGCAAAAAGACGCTAACTATCAAACCGGCTTTATTAATGTTTCTAAGAAACAGGTTCAGCAGAAATGTGGCCAACAGAACGAAGGCAAGGACGGCCAGCGCCGGCACCACGGTATCACGGAGCGGCATCTGGTCGGCGTTGCGGGCGAACAGAAACAATACGGGAAATAATCCAAACAGGTAGGGATGGAGCACGAACCACTTTCTCATACCGACGCTATTTCCTTTCCATCAGGTATAAGGTGCGCTCGCTCTCCCTTATGTTTTGTGAGTCCCTGACCTTGAAGACGTCAGCGAAGGCCTTTTCGAATCCTTCCCGGGTGTAATCGGGGAAAATGTCTTCGCGCGAGGCCAGAAGCCGCTGGGTCTGCGAATCGCTTTTGGGCACGAACTCGATAATCAGAGAACGACAGATTCGGGCGAAAAAGCGGGCGACCATCGGCAGGGGCAGGTTGTTGGCAATGGCTAAATGGTGCACCAGGGCCAGGGCCATAACGGTATCATCGGTGGACCGTTTCAGGGCGGCCTTGCGCTCGGTGTTTTCCCATCCCAGGTCGGGACTGGGGTTGGTCAGGTCAAGCAGCAGGGGCAGGAGGTTGGTATCCTTATTCTTGATGCAATCGCGGTAATTTTTTTCGACCGCCGCCGGGTCAACGTCGAAAGCGACCGTCGGGATACCGCGATCAACAGCCAGGCGACTGTACAAACCGGTATTGGCACCCAGGTCCCAGACTCGCGACGGGTTCAGTCGCTCCAGGTATTGGCTCACGAGAGTCTTCTTGTGTTCGAGCGCTGCCGGTGAGTAATTCGTGTGCTCGTAGTAGTCGCCCCAGGTGGTATCTTCGGGTTGCCAGTCAAGCGATTTGACGGCCGAGCGGAGGTTGTCAATCAGGCCCAGCAGGGAGCGCTTGCTCATCTTGCGGCTGATCGTCTTTATGCTGGTGGCGGCATAGCGCTTCTGGCTTCTGGCGTGCAGTCTGATGTGGGTGAGAAGGGAGAAACTAAAACGGGTCCGAAACGGCAGTAGTTCGCTGGCCAGATCCAGCGGGATGCCGTCGATATACACCCGCAGCAGTTGGCCGAGCCGGATATCGGTAAGGCTCATCAGGGCCAGGGGCGCCAAAAAGTGCTGGCAGAACTGCCGATAGGCCACCCACGGCGATCCCTCTTTATATTTTTCAAACGACAGGGTATCTATCATAACCGGTCGGCCGCCCACAAACTGGATGTTATAGGCGCTGGCATCCTTGAGCGACAGCCCCATCTCCAGGGCCGTCTGCTGGATCTCCAGAGTAGCGGAGGCCGCATCCTTGAACTGACTGAAACACCACTCGTAGGGATAGGAGACAAACGGCACCCTGTCCGGTTTGATGACCTTGTAGGCATCGGCCGTCTGTGCCCCGTCCAGGCCCGCGTCAGCGTGAGGAATCAACAGCCTTGCGGCCACCAGTTTCTCGTAGAGTCCACTGTCGAGCAGTAAGTCGAAATCCTTTTGATAGGCTTTATTTACCTGGCGATACACGTCACCGTCGCGCACAAAGACAAATCCGCTGGGGTCCCGGAAGGAGGCGGGGTCGATCTGACTATTCTTTGTCGGCTTCGACATCGCGTCCTTTGGAAAACAGTTTCCCGAAAAACGATTTCAGGTTTCCCCAGAAGATTTTGACGGCGAGAGCCGCACCGAGCAGACCGGCCAGGACTAACTGGAGGATATAGCTGCCAGTAGCCGGGTCGAGATAGGCGTAGGCGGGCTGATAAGACAGCACAATCAACAATACCATAAGGGGAAATACGCTAAGCAGCCTTCTCATAATGCAGCACCTCCGGATAAGACGACAAGGATATCTTTCGAAGCTAAACAGGACGCATTATAAACAATTCGTGGGTTTTTTCAAGCGATTTCTGGAGCCCGACTGAGGGCTGACAGGGCTGTGCCTCGGAGCATAAGCTCTTCCACAACTAAAGCATACGAAGATGGCCGACGCTGTATGTTGAATCGCCTCCCCTGGGCAGGATCAGAACATTGTTATAGCCTTTCTGTACAGCTTCGTCCGATACCGCTACCGTGTCAACCCGGAGGCCTCCACCGCGAATGCGCTGAATGCCAATCGAGTAACGTCCCACCTCGGTGGTATCGGTCCTGAAAAGAAGGATGTACTCATCGTTGCTATCGACGCTTATTTCGAGCCGGCCGGCATGTTGAATTCCGTCCAACTCGACACAAAGGCCGGGTTCATGAGGTAATATGTTACTTGGGGCAAGATATCCCGTACCCTGGCGTTTCGGGCGGCTGAACTTGTCATACTTGACGCGCTGTGGTTGCGAGAGAAATCCCTGCAGAAGATAATCATAGCCGCCGGTATTGAACTTCCAGATTTCCCGAAGTCTCTGCCAACTGAACAGTTCTCCCCGAGTGATCAGGGTCAGCTTGTCCCAGTAGCGAGCCAGCGAGGAATCGGCGATGTGGTTGACTCCTGTCTCGAGTGTCCTCAAGTAACCTTCAGGCACGTCTCTTCGGAAATGGCCGATTCGCCACTTCTTTGGTGTTTGGACTGGGAGACGCGCCAGAAGGGGATCCGGCAGAGCGTGTACGTCGACCAGGTGTAAATGCGGTCCGGCGAAGTAGGCCAGCATCCCGATACCGGCGCGACGGACGACCTGCCTGACCGGCGAGGAGATCATCACGCCCTCGATTGCCCAGCGGTGATGCGGGGTTATCGGCCCCGATTCCTGAACCAGCAGACCGGTATGTTGATAGTAGCCGGCGCGCTCGTCGGCAATGCCCTTCTCCGAAAACAGGCGTTCCGGGCCGGTACCATAGTCCGAGCCAACCTGTACAGGTGAGCGGGGCCAGCCCAGAGCCAGGATCAGCGCGGTCAGGGCTATCGCGGTACCCTCAGTCGGCGACCACTTGAAGCGGTTCTGCGACAGCAGGGCGACAGCCGCGACGAAAGGCACGGTGAAGAAGCGACCTTCCATATAGCCGCCGCCGATGCGGACAACGTAAGCAACATAGAGAAGGATTCCAACGGCTGCCGCCATCAGGCGGAGCGACCTGGTCCAGGCCGCGTAAAAAACGGCACCGGCTACGACGACCACCGTAAACGGTGACCGGCAGAACTCGTTTTTCACGTAGGCATATCCCTGAAGGATGAGGTCGGTCCCGGCAATGCCGGTGTTGAGCTTGGCATAGGCGGTGTTGGGAAAAGGAAAACCGTAGTAAAACAAGGCGAAGCAAAACCATAACGCCAATGGCACAAGTCCAAGCGACACGGCGGCGACTGTCTTGCGGCTGCGGTAGCGGAGAAGGCAGTAAGCCAACATCGGGGCATAAACGAGTATCGTGTCCGGTCGGTTGAGAACCGCCAGGGCCGCCAGCAGCGCCAGCCAGAAAAACCTGTCGTACTTCGGGGATGTGCGTTCGGCCCACCAGTCACCTTCAAGCCGGAAGTAGACGAGGAAAAACAGGATGAGGATAAGATGGCTGAGGGGATTCTCGAGTCCGGATGTAGAAAAGTCCACGAACGGCTTGGAAGCTACCAGAGCTGTCACGGCAAAAACAGCCGTGAGAGGACCCGCCGACAGCCGAAAAGCCAGCAATACCGCCGCCAGCACGGTGATGAGCAGAGCGACAACGATGCATGTATAGTACACCTCCCCGGTCAGCAAGTACGCCGCGGTTATCACAAACATCCACAACGGATGGGTGTAGGCCTGCACCCTTTCTTCTATGTTCCAGGTCAGACCATAACCGTGGACGAAGTTATCAACTGTCCGAAAGGTGATATAAGCGTCGTCCTGAATCCAGGCGCTTTTTACCAGACAGATCAGAAGAACGACTATCAGCAGAGTGAGAATGATTCCGTTTTTTGGGCTGATGTCTGGTGATTTCATAGTGAACGCTGCGGAAACGAAAGTGTTTACTCCTTTGCCGGGACCCAGATCGTTTGTGGACGTATATGCCAACCTGTTACCGGCCAGAAGACGGTTGTGTCTTCGAAAACAGGCCCGGTGCTGACGTAGTGTCCTTCTCTCTCCATCTCGTGCCAAGTATGGTCGAGAATGATGGCGGACCAGCGTTTTGTCTGAAAGGCCTGCCGGATTTCACTTCTTAGCTTTTCCCTGGGCCGGCCCTTAGTGCGCCTTTCGACATCGACCAGGGCCATGCGGTTGGCGTGAATCTTTTTCCCGGCAAAGGTCGGAATGTAGCCGTGAAATGGCACCATAACTTCACCATCGAAAGAGCGCAACAGCTCCACGAACTCGTGCCCCGCCTGTCGGTCAGCTTCTGTAGGCAGGAGTTTCTCCGATGAGTACCAGATGGCCACCAGTTGCACCAGACAGATCGAATAGACGGCCGGTTTGGCGGCTCTTTTGAGCAGTCCTCCTCCCTGATTGGCCACGCACACGAGCGCGTGGGCTCCCAATGCGAAGAGGATGGCCATGATAGCATGACCCGGAATTAGGTTGTGATGAAACGCTCCGGCGCTGATGCGGGTCAGGAAGGCCGCACCCATCATGCCGACGAAGGCCGCCGCGTAAAACAGCCTGGCCCGCAACGTGCGCCCTCGAAACAGTTGCCACAGCAGAAAGAACAGTCCGAGCAGACTTGCTATTTTAAACGGATTAAATACAAACACGCGCGCAAACGGCCACAGGCGCCCCAGGAGGGTTCCCGAATATGAGATGCTCTTCCCCATTCCGAAAACGTAGAAATAGTACCAGCCGTCATAAAACGCCTCCAGGACCAGGCTCGACCCCACGATCAAGAAGGTCATGGTGCAAACGAAGATGGTTCCGAGGCGGCGATCTATCAACAAGTAATATAAAAGCAGGGGTAGAACGATCATCAGAGCCAGTTGCTTGGTTAAGAAGCACAATGACATAAGTACTCCGGCCAGTATGGCTGAACGAAGTGAAATATGAAAGCGTATGACATACAGGCCGGCCAACAGCAGTAGCATGAAAAGCATATCGACTCGACCGAGGTCGAACCAAGTGCCGCTGATGGGATAAGTCGCTGCAAAAAAGCCGGATGCAAGAAGGCCCAGAAACCAGCTTTCGGTTTCCCTGCGGACCAACAGAAAGATCATGACAAAACAGCCAATCGTAGCCAGCATGGATACCAGGCGCAGGGGCACAAAACCGACCCCGGTGATCGCCGACACCGCAGCAGAGACATAGTAGTAAAGCGGGGCGTAGCGGAAGGGGATGAAGTCGAGCGATGGCTCACAATACAGAGGCAAACCGGTTGCGACCCTTATAACATGGTCAACGGTGGAGCCTTCCATCCATTCCAGCTCAAACGGGTAGGGGATACGAATAGCCGCCAGCACAAGGAAATAGACAATGTAAGCGCCGGATACGCCCGCAATTGCGTACTTCAACAGCGATGTAATTACATTGGTCGTCTTTTCTATCATGCCAATCCGTCTGCCAGATCCTGCGTCAATACTACAACCTCCGAGTTGCAGCCGGGAACGCTCACGTTGGAGAAAAAACTGAGCCCATTATATGGTTTTTGTGCGGTAATTCAAGTAAATCCTTGCATGCATTGGCACGCCCCGGAGTAGCCACCGCGCCGGGCCCGCTATCAGAATCAGACCATTATCTTGGGATTCTCAAATCGCATCCGATCCTCCCGGCCGGGGCTATCTTTTCGCGGCGGTGCCTGAAACGTGTACCGGCGTTGTCGGGCGGGGAAAATTTGTATTGCTTTTCGGTTCTGTGCTTGTATATTTGACGCTGCCGGCCGACGGTAAAACGACGGTCTGGCTGATCGTAATCGGTTGCCGAAGTGGTGAAACTGGTAGACACGCTGCGTTCAGGGCGCAGTTCTCGCAAGGGAGTGGGGGTTCGAGTCCCCCCTTCGGCACCA
>CBFCYQ010000037.1:0-16768 GCA_965602205.1 uncultured bacterium
CCGGCAGGATGCACTCCCTATTACCAGGGGAGCACCAGCGCCAGTACGGTTGTGCCGCAAAATCTCAATTACAGCACTTGCCTGGAGGGGGCGTCTACCGGTATAACCGATATGACGTTGATGACCAATCTCAACGATGCGGCCTATACCCGGGACTCGCAGCAGCCCTCGGGTGTTCCGGAACCGGGGACGCTTATGCTGCTCGGCACCGGCCTGGCGGCTCTGTATGCGCTGCGGCGCAAGAAAATTCTGTAACAGCTCCCAACCCTCTACCCTGCCCCAACGCCTTTTAAGTTCCTCCCCTTAAAAGGCGTTCTCCATTTCAACAGCCGTACCATTACCACCTTCCCGACACTCGGTCAACCCTGGGCTGAACCGGCAGGTCGCTGGTTTTTCTCAGAGGCCAGACAGCCAGGGCCAGGGCCATAAGGGCGTCACATTCGTTGTTATCATCCCATCGAGCCTGCCTGAGTTCATCTTCGAGCGACCATGTCTTCCCCGGACCATCGGGAAGCTGCCACCGATCATAGGCCATCTGACGACGGGCATGAAACAACTCCACGTTGGTCAACAACTCGGCCTTGGTTGCCTGGGAGAACACCACCGGCAGTGGATGAAACTCACGGAGTTGCTCCACCACGACATCGCCCAAACCGGTGGCATCGATTATAAGTTGACCGGGGTACTTTATCTGCCTCTGCTTAATCTTTTCAATGACTATGTTCCAGTCAAACATGCGAAACCGTTCGAGGGCAACGATCCGGGCGGCACCGTCGACCACTTCCACGGTGATTCCGACGGTGGCGGTCCTCTTGCGGGCCAGGTCCCAACCCGAAAGATAATTCCGTCGGTCGGCCTGCCCCGGCGAGAATTGGTCGGCGGCCGCAAGGGCCTGATCAATATATTCACCCCGTAGGATTTCTCCTCCCGAATCGACGAACCGGCCCATTATGTTCTGTTGAGCACGCTGCTCGGAGAAGTAGTGCAGTCTGTCCTTTAGAAACTCGGCCGAGATGAACGTATTTTCCCGACTGTCGCCGGACTGAAGATAGCCGTTGTGGTTGCCTTCCTTTATTTCCCGCACCCGGCGGTACAACCAGTTCTTTCCATTCGGCGTGGAAACCAGGTCAAGCTTCCCCTGCCGGTCCGCCAGCCGCATTTGAATAACGTTCTCGACCACATACTCCGGATCCGTCTCAAAAGCGACTTCATCGAAGATAAACAGGTCGTAGTCATGACCCAAAATGTACTCACCCCGGTTTTGTGTCGAGCGGGCCTCAATGGAGGAACCGTTTCCGAATTCCAGCCGCGGGTAGGGCGTCTGAGTCGATGACGTCACCAGCCGCTGGAGTAGTTCTGAACGAAGGACGAATCTCTTGACGTGGTTAAAAATGATGTTGGCCTGTTCCTGAGTTATGGAGGCGGTGACAATCCGGTAGCGGCCGCAACGATCAAACCTGAGCGGACGCGGTCGGAACAGGGCATGGTGGATGATCTTTACGGCGCAGACGAAAGACTTTCCCCAGCGATTTCCGGTGACAAGAATGTTTTCGGGCAAGCGGGAGTTTCTCAGCCACCGCTCCTGCCCGGGGTGGGGTCTGACCTTCAGCACCGCCGCCGCGAAATAGACCGGGTCGATCATGGCCCGGGGCCAGTCCGCAGCCTTGAGGCAGTCGACTATAGCAGCACCTCCGCCTTCTGCCGGGCGGTCTTCTCATCCAACAATCCTGCTTGATATAGCTTGAGGATGTTGTCCACGCGACCCGACTCGACGTGCATTTGGTCGGCCGCTTGGTAGGCGAAAGTGTTGTCGAATACAAAACGACAGGTAGTCTTAAGCCCGGCGAGGGCCAGGTCGATATTGCCGACCCACTCAAGAAAACGGGCGATCTCGGCCTGAATCGAGCGCACCTGGCGCATGACAATATCGAACTTGAAACCCGACCAGGTATTGGTCGCTCCGTACGAATAACCCAGCAGAAAGGGAGCCAGGTTGGTACCGGCGCAGATTTCCTCGATCATGGCCCGGTGATTAAAAAACCAGCTGTTGGCGACGCCGCGCACGTTATCGGGCCCGATGTGCTCAATGGCGACATTGTCCCAGGTGACCGGATTGTCATCCACCTGACAAGACCTGATCATGGTGACGGTGGCATCGAAATACTCGTTAATCCGGTCAACATAGGCAGTGTCCGATTCGCCGGTCATCCGCTCCGGGGGTGTCAGTTTTACATGCAGTCGGTGGAAACCGGCGTTATGACTGGCCCGTCTCATGTCGTCGGCGAGTTGCTGCTCGATGTAGGCAACGAAGGGAATCGCCTGCAGGACAGACCGACCCAGCGGCTGATGCAGACCACCGTTAAGAGGTATGAAGTAGAAATCGGGGCGCTGCAGATCGATGCGCGCGGTTTCATTTTCCAGATAAAGCTTCCGGTGGTGGCGGCCGGTTTCGATATAGACGTTCTTGGAGTCGATCGGCACGAAGCGATCTACTCCGGAAGCATCACTGTGAATCGTCAGGAAACCCCCGAATAGACCGTCCCGAAAAAGACCGTTAAACAGTTCCGGCAGAAAAGAGTTGAGACCGACCGGGCTCCCGGATACATTCGCAAACATGCTGTCAGTCAGTTGTTCGAGTCTTCGTTCGGCTTTTGCCGCTGACGCCGACTCGGCGTCGCCGGCGACTTCAAACCGCCCCGGCGCGGCCGCCAGACGTACCCATGTCCACAAGCAGGCGTTGACTGCGGGAATGCTGTCAGCTATGAACCGGTACAGCAGCATTCTGAATTTCCCGGAGCGAAAGTCGCCGGCCGACAGCTTAAGCATGGCACGCACGTGATCGGTCGTCCTAAAAGCACCCGGACGACGCGCTTTTACGTTGGTAACCAGGTGATTGCACCCAGATGAATCGGGGCCTGCCCCGCTGGGATTTCCGATGTGAGAAGTCATCCCGTATCCTTTTTTAACAACCTGCCCGACAAGAAAAATACACTACTTTTGATGCGTTTTTGCGGGCCGGAGTGAACTCCACACAATAGCAGGATGCGTTCTTGATACAGGAAACAGTGAACGGCACATAATATGGCAGAAAAACACCAACGACATGCAAAACATTGCGCACTGAGCAAATCAGGGAGCTTTGTTCTGTCGCGTAAGTCATTGTATTGCAGTTAGCTGGTGGCTGAAACTTAAAACTTGGACGGTCGGTGCCATTATTGCTTACATTAGTATGGGCAATTGTGTCTCGAAGGCCATTTTTAGGAGACCCTAACATGAAAAAATCCGTGCTGATAATGGTTGTTTTGATGCTGTCATCGACGGCGGCTTTTGGGTTTGACTTCTACTTCGATGATGTCTTCGCTGACGGGTCAAGTCCCTTTGACTTCAACAACAACACGGCTCCGTCCTATATCAACTACCCCACCGGAGCCGGCCTGCCTTCGCCCGGCACGTACGCTGAAGGCGGTGAGCCGTTTGATCTGGAGGGTCTGCAAGTCGCCGAAAAGGACGGCTATATCTATGTTGCCCTGGCCAATTCGTTTGGATGGGCGGCTCACTCTACATCGTGGGAGAACGCATCAGGTTACCAGGATTTCTGGATGGGGGATCTCTTTATCGGCGTGGACGGGGCCGACTACTCGCTGGCCATAGATCTTGAAGAGATCGCCGCCGGGGGCTCTTATTCGACGGCACTGGCCGATGTCAGCGGGGGCCAATGGACAAACGTTCCGGCCACTCCGGGCGGATACGGTAATTATAGCCAGTATAGCGACATTGTCTCGGCGGTTGGACCTTTTGAGATAGCGCAGCCAATATCAGACAAGGCCACCGCAATCAAGCGTGACCCGGACGCTCTGGTTGAAGTCTACCTGGGTATGCAGCAAGGTTATGAGACGGATTTCGGCGCCCTGGATGGTGACGGCGGCGACACTTGGGTGTGAGAGATGCGCTTCAGCAAGGCTATGCTCGGCGATTTCTCGACTCTTGATTTCCACGCCACTCTGGCTTGCGGTAACGACGTGGCGGAGCGGTCATATACTACGGCGGTTCCCGAACCGACCACTATGTTACTCTTCGGACTGGGCCTGCTTGGAGCAGGTATCGTACGCCGTAAGACATTATAGCAAAATTACTGTTTACCAGTCAGGGGACCTTTCGGTCCCCTTTTTTTTCGTGATATAGCCGCTGAAACGCGAACGCTCCCCGGCCGTGCGACTACCTGCCGCCATCTCCGGCGGCCAATGCCGGGCCTGGAAGATTTGACTTGTACCCCTTTTTTGCATCAGGTATATTGGTGCTTAAAATTCTTCAACTGAACTGTTAACAAAAGGTAATGATCGGCCCCAGAGACAGCTTAACGGCTTTACTGTTATGCACGATGGTGGTCGGGCTGTCATGCTCGGATAACCCGGCCGTTCGTCAGAGATACGAGGCCGAAAAACAGTTTGCCCGGGTTGAGAAGCGCTTGCGCGACTTTCGCACCCGGCGACAGATCGGAGATACTCTGCAGTTGCGGACGATTGCCGGTTCCTATCGTGACTTGGTCGGCTTCTGCATAGGGGCTCTTGATTCGATAAACGACAGTGTTTATGCGGTTGAGTACCGCGAGCTGCGGCATTTGGCGTTTCGTTCGGCGACGCGCCTGTCTCAATTGTATTTTTCGACCCGGCAATATGACACCTGTGTCGTTGTTTTGAAACGTCTTCTTGCAGGTGTGGAGCTCGAGAGTTCACCCCTGGTGGCCACGCGCCTCAATCTCGCCAGAGCTTTTCAGTCCTCGGGCGCCTGGGACAGCGCTCTTGCCATCTACAATGACCTCATCGCCGCCTATTACCCGCCGGTAGATACAACCGGCGAGGTCCTGTTCAGCCTTTTTAATCTTCCGGCCAACATTCACCTGACAACTGCCTATATCGGCGACTCGGCGGAGAGTACGACGCAATTGCGTCGGGCAGAATCTTATTATAACAAGTTCGTGGTCGATTTCCCCGGTACCAAGCTCGAGGTGGCCAGCCATGCGAATCTGTCCCGATTATATCGCGACGCGGGTCAGTGGGAGAAAGCTATCGCCGAGTTGACCGCACTTGACCGCCTGGGCAATCCTGATAATCCAATGATTCAATTTGAGATAGCCGATATTACCGGCGCTAAACTCGGCCGGACGGACAAGGCGCTGGAGCTTTACACCCGGTTACGGCAACGCATTAACAAAGATGATACGCTCAACTATCCCTTGCTGCAGTTCAAGATCAGCATTATGCTAATGCAGAAAGGGCAATACACGGAAGCACGGAAGAGGCTGGTCGAGGTGAAGCGCGACTACCCCCTGTTCTATGCCGGCAGCCCGCCGGCGCAGCTTACCATTGCCCGCTCGTTTGAACTCGAGGGTAAGTGGAATCGGGCCGAAGTCGAATATAATCTCCTGATCGAAAAACATCCCGGCTCAGATGAGGCCATGTCGACATATCTGCATATTGCCGATTACTATAGAGAAAACGATCGGGCGGCTGAGGCCGACCGTTGGTATAGAAAGGCTGAAGAGCATTACGACCGAATGAGCGTACGCGGCGCCGGAACTCTCTTGGAAGCAAAGGCTCTGATTTTCAAGGCTGACCTGTACCAACGACGGGGCGATCTGGAGGAAACAGCGGCAATTCTTCTGGGCCTGTTTAGCAAGTATCCTCAATCGGAGCCGGGCCGGCGTGCTATGGCCCAGGCGATTGACATCTACCGGCAGGACCTGGGCAAAAACGCCCGAGCCGATTCCTTGACTGAGGTATTCAAGGCGGCCCTGTCGCAAGTAGAGGAACCGTATGAAAATTAGGATCTTTTACCGATATGGTTTGTAAGACAACAGAGAAATCAAACTGACCTATATGCGGAGGAAGAATGAGATTTATATCTAAAGGCGGTTTAATCCTGGCGATAGTGTTGATCCTTCCGGCAATCGGCTGGTCGCAAGTAGACAATCTCGGCAATATCGATACAATTTACGCTGATCTGGCCAAGATCGACGACTTGAACTGGACGATTACTGTAAACTACACCCACGACGAGGAGATCGAGGGTCTTTCGGTGCCCTTGAAGATGACGGCCGGGCTTAACAAGATCCTGGCCGATTCAGCCATTTACACCGGCGGCCGGGTGGAGCACTTCACTTACCGCGGATTCCGGGCCGATACGGCCATCCAGTGCGTCACCCTGGGCATGGTGGCCAACCTGGGACCTACCAATAACTACCTGGCGCGCGGCAGCGGCCGCCTGGTAACTATTTTCGTCTCCTCCGTCGAGGAAAAACCGATTGAAAAACTGGTCGTCGACACCACCACCACTGAACCGAACAACTCGTTGTTGATTATTCCCAACCGTTTGCAGTACGGCGAGAAAATCGACACTATTCCGCAATCCATGCGCAAGGATATGGAGATAATCCCCGCTTTTGTGGTGCGTTACTCCGAATGACGGTGGCCCCCGCCATACAGAGAGAAGCCCGCCTTTATGCGGGCTTTTTTGTGGGGGCACGATCCACCCTATGATTCGTCGTCCTCATCCTGCCGGTACAATTTCGTCGTGACGCGAGCGCTCTCCTTCTCGACAACAAATCTCTCCAGTTGCTTTTTCTGATCCTCGGTCAGACGGCCGCGCAGGTAGACCTCTTTCATGAAGTTCCTGGCATCAAGGACGAAATAGTCGTCCGCTCCCATCTGGCGCGCGGCAAAGGAAAGGTCCGCAAAAGCTCCGGCGTCATCGGTTTTCGTCACGAATTTCTGTTCCTGCTTCAGCCGGATATTGATCTCACCGGATAGAGCGGTCAGTTTGGTGGCGTCCAACTCCCTGGCCAGGTCAACCAGTTCGTCTTTGAGCACATTCTTTTCGGCCTTGAACTCTTTCTCCTTCTGGTCGAGTTCGAGATAGCGTTCGGCCTTTTGAGAGGCTCTCTCCGCGACGGTCAACTCATCGCCGCCGGAGCGCTCCAGGTCGCTAAGGAGCCGTTTATGTCTCTTGGCCGGACACAGGTCGAAGTAATCACAGTAGTTGCATAGGCCGCTTTCGACCGGAGGAAAGTCGTCCATACGTTCGGCTTCGATGGTTTCCAGGACTGCCAGGCGTACGGCTTCCTGTAGCCCGTCCAACTCCTCCGGAGTCATCTGGTACCGCACCTCTTCATCCTTGCGCAGGTAACACTGCACCAGCTCTATCTTCTCGAGCTGCGGGTAGGCGGCCGCCACCGCAAGCTGGTACAAACCCATCTGAAAATAGAACGCCGGGTCCTGCGGCCTGAGCATCTGGCGGCCGGTTTTATAATCGCATAGCTCGACAGTACCGTCCGGCCGCTTAGTCAGACGGTCGATGATGGTCGTAAAGCGGAAGGTGGTGCCCGAAAGGACAAACGGCAATCTGATTTCAGCTCCAAGCAGAGTGCCATGGTCAAACGGCTGGTATCGACGGTAATGCGTGGTGAGCATTTCCCGGCCGATGCGGACATAGTCGTCCACACCGTAATAGTCAGAGACTACTGTCAGGGCCCCCCGGTCGACCTTTTCCCATTCTTTCCGGTAATATTCAATGATATCGTCGAGCGGACACAGGATGCCGTCGGCGCCGAGCGTGTAGAGCCGTCTTAACGCTCTGTGGACAACATTGCCCAGGTAGGCATCGACGTTGACCTTCCTGGGAACTTTCACTTTTTCGACATACCGGAACTTGAACTGCCGGGGACAGTTGCGGTATGTCCCCAGGGCGCTGTGGCTGTAACTGCTGAGCATATTAATCCCCGAATAATATTTACGGGCACTCGATCATCTCACGCGAGACGGCCAGTCGCCCTTTTTCTTTACCTCCTGAGGTAGTGATCGACGGCAGCGGACAAGAAACCGATTCCCAGCCCGAAATGAACGACGGGAAATATCAGCGGCCCGTACAGCAGGCAGGGCAAATGCTTTCTGCTCAAACCAAGGTAAAGGGAGAAAAACAGGATCATAAGAATGTATAACGCCAGGAGGTTTTTGAACAAGCCGAAGACGGCGTCGGATAGCAACGACAGCAGCAGCAGAACGGCAAAAGCCAAAACGGCCGCCCCCGCCAGCCACTGCAGCACCGAGAACTGGCCGTGTTTCCAGGCGAATCTGAATCGCCCCTTGCCGTAACGCACCATCTGTTTCCACAGAGCCTGCAAACCGGAGCGCGGATAGTAATAAACACGTAGTTTGGGCGACAGAATCGATTTTATTCCGGCCTTGCCAACGCGGCAGTTGAAATCAACGTCTTCGCAGGCATCAAAATTCTCATCGAAATAGCCGATCTCGTCAAACACCGAACGATGATACATAGCCCCGGAAGAGGTCGGGTCGACCTCACCTTCAAAGTCGGAGTAGATGTCCGAGGACGGGTTGTGCCCTATGAATGAGGCGCGGCACAAGGCGACCGCCAGTTCGAATTCGTTGATGTCCGGCGGCGTCATCGGCTGCGCCCGGCACAGACAACGGCTGTCGCCGCTTTTGAAAAGCGCGACCATGTCTTTCAAGAGACTCTTGCTGGGAATGTGAGAATGACCGTCAAGAACAAGAACATACGGTGCCGTCGTGTTTTTAACTCCCACGTTACGTCCCGAAGACGAGCGCCGGCCGGGATTGTCAAGTACCTTCAGAGAGCCGAATCTGTCCTTGTACGACTCGGCGATCTCCCGCGTGCGGTCGGTGGAACCCCCGTCGGCAACGACAACCTCCACCTTGTCCATGGGATAATCCTGCATATATATCTGGTCCAGCGTGCGGCCGATGAATTTGGCTTCGTTCAGCACCGGCATCACCACGGCCACTTCGTATTCCGACTCTGCAGGGACCATATGACCCACGTCCTCCAAGCTACCGCCACCGGCCGACAGGCATCAAGCAGACCGACGGAAGCGAATTTCCTTCAGGTTCCTTTCGGGGTGATTATAACGGCCGGGCGGGCCTGCAACAATAAAAAACTAAACCGCCGGCAGAGAGGTTGAGGCGGGCACGGTCATACAGTGCCGCTTCCGCCACTGCCGCCGGGGCAGCTACGGATTGAGGTGCTCGAAGAAGTCCAGCCACCGGGATCTGATCTTCTCCCAGGTGTACCTTGCAGCCGTACACCGGGCTTGCTCAGAGAGGGCCGTTACTAAACCGGGGGTCTCGATTAGCTCTATAATACGGTCGGCGATGCCAACATGGTCATTGACACGCACTACCAGACCGTTGACACGGTCCCTGATGACCGGCGCGATGCCCCCCGTATCGGTCGTTACGACGGGGATGCCGCGAGCCAGGGCCATCATCATCGAGGCCGGAATCGAGCCAAGTGACGATGAGTTCAGGTAAAGGTCGGCCTTACCCAGTCGCCGGGCTGCCTCCTGCGGGCTTTTGGAGCCGGTGAAGGTAACGCCATAGATATGCTCTGCGGTTACGAGATTTTCCAGAAACGGTCGCCGTGAACCATCACCGACTATGGTCATTTCGGCCCGCGGGTATTTCTGCTTTACCAGTTTGAAGGCCTTAATCACGCAAATCAGGTTGGTGGGCTTCTCAAGCGGTGCCATAACCACGATACACGGTTGAACGGAAGTAATGACCGGCGAGGTGTCCGCCGGCGGGCCACAGACATCACTGATGAAATCGGCCTGATAACCATAACCTGCGAGGACATAACGCAGGTGTTCCGATGACACAACGATACGGTCGCACTGTCTCAAAAGGGGTGCCAGCAGGCTGCGGGCTGTGTCAAGCTCGGTTTCCGCCAGATGGCTCTTGTAGTGGAGAACCACACGTTTGCCGAAAAACCGCGCCAGAACAATCGTGGGGGCACAGTGGCGCCAGAGTGAGGCCCCCGTCACGTGGACTATCTGCACCGTACCGTAGCGAGGAACCAAGTTGAGCAGATTTCGAGCATACCGCAACCAGCCGGCCATCGCCCTCAAAAAACCGGATGGACCGGGAGTGTCAAACCGGGCCGCGATCGCATTTAGACAGCCGCCGTAGTCAGCCGACAGGTCGCAATCGAGCCGGTCAGCAAGAAACTCGATTTGAGCCCTCTCAATAGGGTCCCGGCAAGGCCCGGGAGCCAGATATAATACCCGGAAGCGGTTACACCCGGTCCGCACCCGGGCGTCGGCCCTCAGCAGAAGTCTGTTGTCATCCGAATAATCCATTGTTCCTCTTATTATCGGCGGTCGGCCTCAAGTACCGGACGGGCCCGCGCCTATCCTTTTTACCCCCCAAGCCGGGCAAGGTTCACGGCTGTGAACCCTTCGCCGGACTTGCCGATAAAGACATTTAGGGTTGCATGCGATTTTGTGTATGTATATATATAGCTTATGGATAATCAGGTAATCGGAAGTTATAAAATCCTCAAGAAAATGGGCGCCGGGGGAATGGCCAAGGTCTACCTGGCGGTACACCGCGATGTCCCCAATCTGAAGGTCGTTCTGAAAGTCCTGAGTGACTCTCGGCTGGTCGAGCGTTTCAAGCAGGAAGCCGACAAATTGGCGCTTTTGGACGGCAACTCCAGTATCTGCCGTATCAAGCACTTTTTTCAGCAGGGCGAGGATATTGTCATCGCCATGGAATATATCGACGGGGTCACGCTCGATGAGATCATTAAAAGAGACGGTCCGCTTTCCAGTTCAGAATCGCTACGAATTGTCAACGATGTTCTGAAAGTCCTCCAGTTCGCTCACGACAAGGGGATCTACCACCGCGATATTAAGCCCAGCAACATCATGATTGACCGGAACGGCAATGTCAAAGTCATCGACTTCGGTATTGCCAAGGCCAAGTCCGACCCCAATCTCACCGTGGCCGGGACAGCGTGCGGTACTCCGGCTTATATGGCGCCTGAGCAGTTCACACCTTCGGACGACACCGATTACGCGCTGGTGGATATATACGCCGTCGGCACCACCTTGTACTACTTGCTCTCCGGCCAGTTGCCGTTCAAGGGTGATAATGAGTTCGCCATCCGGGACGCCAAACTGTTTAACGATCCACCGCGGCTGAAAGAAGTGGCCTCCGATGTTTCTCGGGACCTGGACGAAGCCGTTATGCGCACCCTGAAAAAGGAACCCTCCCAGCGCCAGGCGACCGCCCGGGAACTACTGGACGCCCTCGAGGTTATACGGCACCAGGAAATAACGCATAGTCCCACGATTGATGTCAAAGTCGAGAAGCATCCGAAGAAGAAGTCCGCGAAAAAGAAGTCTCCGGGTAAGCTCCTCGGCGCCGTGGCCGCCGTCATCGTGCTCGCCGTCGCCGGCTACTGGGTTTTCAGGCCGGTGCCACCGGCCGAGCCGGCTGCACCACAGCTTCTGTCACCGTCGGACGGGGCCGTCCTAGAAACCGGGCCACCGAAGTTAACCTGGGAAGCCGCTGTTGACCAGGGAGGAAGCTACACTCTTGAATACGCCAACAATCCTGATTTCTATATTTCCGCGAAGATAGAGAATCTGACGGAAACCGCCTACACTATTACCGAGCAACTGGAAAACGGCGATTACTACTGGAAGATTCAGGCTGTCGACTCCGACAACACGCCCGGCGGCTTTTCACCGGTGTACTCGTTTACCCTGAATCTGCCGGCGACCGCAAGCCCCACGGGACAATTGAAAGTGACCGTCACGCCCCGGGGCGACATTTATGTCGACAACAGGCTGGTTGATGAAAGTTCAACGGGCACTGATGTTACGCTGGACACCGGTCGTCATTCAGTCATCATAAGAAACGATCGGGCCGTCAACAGGGAGTTTTCAGAAAATGTTCACATAGCCTCCGACACCACCATCACAGTTGCCTATGCTTTCCGTTTTCCGCCTCCGGAGTCGACCACACCGGCCGGTTCAACGCCTGAACCCAAGGAGACGGAAGGTGAGGTAAGAGTCGGCTCCAAGCCGACGATTGGTGCCGACATATACATAGACGGTCGTCTCCAAAATCGCAAATCCCCGAGCGCGTTCAGACTTGAACCGGGCACGCACATCATCAGAGCCGTCCTTATCGTGGACGGCGAACCCCGCGAACGTGTTGATACTGTTGCAGTTGAAGCTGCCAGTTCGACGAAAATAATCTTCGATTTCGGAAGTTAAAACTTTTCAAAATTCGCAAAACTGTGTTATCTTTAGGTAACATAGAATATCCACTATCTCAGAGGAGTTGAGATGCAATCACCAAAATACTTTAGGGCGGGCGCAATCGTTCTTTTTGCCTTAATGGTTGCGCTTGGCCAGACAATCCCGGCTGCAGCCGAAGACCAGGTATCGGTTCCCGATAAGCTGGTAGAAGCGCTGAATTACTACAGCGAACTGGAGTTTGATAAGGGAATCGAGGTCGCCGGCAGTCTGCTTCAGCGCCCCGACCTGACGGACAAGGACAGCATTGCTGTTTTCGAAACCCTGAGCATCATTACCTACGCCAAGGGCGAGGAATACCTCAAAAAGGCCATTGGCTATCTGGAGAAGATTTCGACAATCGGTCCTTGCGTAACTCGTCTCCCTCAGGAGATCTGGCCGCGAGAGCTCAAGGACAACTGGTACAAACTGCTCAAGGCCAGGGACCAACTGATCTGCCAGGAAACATCGTCGGAAATCAATACAATTGCCATCATGGAATTTGACAACCATTCCATCGGCGAGTACCAGAAGAAATTGGGCTCGTTGAGCAAGGGCCTGGCGGACTTCTTCGAGCACGATTTCGCCAAGATAAGTGCTTTGAGAGTGGTCGAACGCGACAAGATTGATTTCATCCTCAAGGAAATCGCACTGCAGCAGTCCGGCAGCGTCGACAAGGCCACGGCCGTGAAGGTGGGAAAAATCCTCGGGGCCCAGTTGATGGTGTTCGGTAGCATCACCCAGCTCGACGACAAAAACACTCGTATGGTAGTCCGGGTGGTCAAGGTAGAGACATCGGAGATTCTCGCCTCGGTCGACAAGGAGGGCAAACCCGAGTACTCGAAAATGGAAAAGGAGCTTGTCAAAGAGGTGGCCGAACTGCTTGACATTAAACTGAACGCGGATATTGAGAAGCTCATCGATCAGGGCGGAACGGCCTCGCTGGACGCCACCACCTATTATTCCATGGGACTGGATGCGATGGATCGTTACGACTATAAGGCCGCTTATGAGCACTTCAGCAAAGCCTATACACTCGATAATGGTTTTGTCGAGGCTAAGCGGAAAATGGAAATCTACCGTCCCCTGGTGGGATAGTCTCGACGCGATTAATGAAGGTTAGCTATGATTATTAAGCGCATACCGATTTTGATCCTGCTGCTGCTCGCCGGCTGTTCGCAGAGTTTTTACAGCCAGGGGCGAAAGTTTGTCGAGCGGGAGCAGTATGACCGGGCCGTCGACAGCTTTTACAAGGAGATTGCGGCCAATCCGCAGAGCGCCGCGGCCTGGCGGGAACTGGGCGTGGCCTATTACAAGATGGGCGAGTACGACAAGGCTGATGACGCCCTGAAACAGGCCGGCGCCATCGCACCGGATGCCCGGTCCCAGATGTTTCTCGGGTTGATTCTCGAAAGGCGGGAAGAATACGCCAAGGCGCTCGATGCTTATGCGGCGGCGCTGAACCTGGAGCCCCGCAAAAAAACCAGGAACATGGTCAGGGCCCACATTGACCGGCTGCTGTATCAGAAGGTATCCAGGGAGGTCAGCAGCGTCATCGAGAATGAGTCGGCCATAAGCACCGACACGATCCCCGAAAACACCATCGCCGTGGTCAACTTCGATGGCTCGCACCTGGATGCGGAAACGGCCCCCATCGCCGTCGGACTGGCCGAGTTCACATCGGCTGACCTGGCCAAGGTGAAAGATCTGAAGGTGGTTGAGAGGCTCAAGATTGATCTCATTATGGACGAGTTGGCGTTGAGCAAAACCGGGTTTATCGATCCGTCATCAGCACCCCGCTTTGGTCGCCTTCTGGGCACAAACAGAATAGTCACCGGCTCCCTGCTCGGTATCGGCGAGGAGGGTTTCCGGCTGGACGGAATCATCGTCAACACCGCCGATAGTGCGGCCATGCTTACCAGGGCCAACGAAGGAGACCTTAAGGACATTTTCAGTATTCAGAAACAATTTGTCTTCGGTCTTATTGACGAACTGGGGATCACGCTGACCGCCGACGAGCGTGACGCCATCCGCGAGGTGCCGACAGAGTCATACCTGGCCTTCATGTCCTACTGTCGCGGCCGGCATTACCAGCAACAGGGAATGCACCAGATAGCTCAGCAGGAGTTCAACAACGCCATGCAGTACGACGCGAACTTCATGGCGGCGGCAGCCCAGTTCCAGAAATCGGCGGCGGCCGGTGCGGGCGACAGCTATGAGGCAGGCATGCAGGCAATGGAATCCTTCGCGCTCGGCGAGGGCGCGGCGGAACTCGCCGGTGACGGCCTGGATACCCGGATTACGACTGTCGTTGATAACGCGGGGCTCATCCCCGATGGGGGGACAAGACGTCCCGCCGATGCACAACCAAGAATCACCGGCACCGGCCGGGTTATTATAAAGGTGAATTTTGACAATGACTAGAAGACGATTATACCTATTGGTGCTGTGTCTGATTCTGGCCGCGGCGGCTTCTTCGCAGGGCCAGGTAATATACGGACAACCGGCCTGGGGCAATCCCCAGTTTGTCTATAGTCACTGGAAACTGCAGGACCCGGCCGGCAACGAGATTACCGTCAGCCAATCGTATCTGCCACTGGTTGGTTACGTGCCGCTGAAGGACAATCTCGAATTGCAGTTTCATATAGCCAACGCCTCCAACTCGCTGAAGTTTGAGGGCTACGACAACAGCCTGTCCGGTATGAGCGATCTGCGCCTGCAGGTCACCCAGTCGTTGAGCGATGACCGAATCGTCCTCAGTGGCTCGGTAAACCTGCCGGTCGGCAAGAAAAAACTCCGTCTGAGCGACGAATGGATCATCGTCGAATCCCTATCCCAGGATTTTCTGACTCTTCCCACACGCCGTCTGGGTGAAGGTTTCGGTTTCAGTATGCTGGCCGGAGGCGCTACCATGGTGGGAGAAGTTCGTGTCGGTGGCGGTTTGGTATACCAGTTCAACGGTGAGTACCGGCCTTACGAAGAGTCGGGTGACTACGATCCGGGAGACATTATCAGCGCCAATGCCGGCGGCGACCTGCAGAAGGGAAGCATGCACTGGTCCGCCAATGCCATCTTCACCGCCTACACCGCTGATAAGCAGAAGGGAATCAAAACATTTCGGCAAAGTCCGCAGTTCGTGATGTCTCTTGCGGGCACTTATGAGACCGAGGCGATGACTGCCGGAGGGGGAATCAGCTTGCTGGTGCGCGGGCGCAACTTTGTCTACGACTCCACCGAAACGGTCCTGAGCAAACTGAAGCTGTTCGGCAATGAATTCGCCGTCAGCGGTGCGGCTTCGTGGAAGCTAGCCCCTGGCTTGTATGCCGGACCGTCCGCTCAATTCAGACACATCGCCGCCAACGAGGGCCTGCTGGAAGCCGAACTGGGGTCAGCCAGTGTCTTCGGCGCCGGCGTGAACGGAGGCAAAACCCTGGGCGAGCATTTAACTGTCGATGTCGGTTTCACGTACTTCACCGGCAGTGCCGACGAGGGTGACATCGACCTGACGGGTTACCAGTTAACGGCAAGCCTGCTGGCTACATTGTGAGTGGGGTGAGTAATATGAGACAAATGTATTCACCCTTCGCAAAATGCCTGCTGCCGGTCGCCGTGCTGGTCCTGCTGCTTGGCGGCTGCACGGAGAAGTTGGTGAACGACGGCACTAACGGCGGCAATGTGAGCCTGACGGCAAAGCTGGCAGTACCCGACCTCGTGGAAATGATTAACATGTTTCAACTGACTGTCTGGGGCAACGACATGGATACGATGGTCGCTTACCAGCAGTTCAACGGCTACGATCTGTCCTTCGTCATGGACATCCCGGCGGGTCCCAACCGGCACTTTTTGCTGGAAGCTGTCGAGGCCGGTGACGTGGCTGTTCCCCGTGTCGTATACCGAGGGCACACCGTAGCTACCATTACCCCGGATAGCCCCAACGCGGTCGATATTCCCATGTACCCGGTGCTACCGATCATTAAGCTGAATCCGACCAATACGTCCATTCTATGCGGCGAGAGCTTCCAGCTCAGGCTGGAAACGCACGGTATGGTTAACCTTCAGGGACTTCAGGCTGATATCTATTTCGACGGTTACTATATCACGTTGGACACCATCCTCAAAGGCGCCACAGTCGGCGACTCAGCAGCCGTCAATTATTGGATGACCGACGGCGGCGTAGGCCTGACGGCGACCGACACTTCCTACAACCAGACAACGGATATCGTCGACGAGACGGGATATTCACACCTGGCGACTCTGTATTTTGACACCCGCTTTGCAGCCGATACGATCACGGACACGCCCAAGCGCTGGAATTTGTCGCTCTATCCAGTTGAATACTGGGGTGGTGATTCGGCCAACGCTATGCCGCCGGAGTTTTTCGTACACAGCGGCTACCTGGAAATTGTTCCTCTGGAAGAAAGGATTATAACGTTCGCCGACTCCGCCCTGTACAGAGTGGTCAAGGCTCATTTGGAGATGCCTCTGGAGGTCCCGCTCTATCTCTCCGAGGCACTGACTATTGAGGGCCTCTATGGATACGAGCCGACCATCCATGACCTCACTGGCCTTGAGCAGTTGGCTAACCTGCGCCAGACGGACCTGTCGGGCACCCAGGTTTCAGACATAACCGCTGTCGCCGGACTGAAA
>CBFCYQ010000038.1:0-16741 GCA_965602205.1 uncultured bacterium
AACCGGCTGGGCGCGGTGATTCATATGTTCGGGGTGTCACAGGCGGACCCGGAATTGTTTGCGCGGTTTCCGGTGACGCACTTGCTGGCGGATAAAGGCAACGAGGATCGGGCGGCGGAAGATTATCCCGGTTTGATGGACAGCTCGGTCCGTATCTGCACTTATCACGTGGGGCTCAAAAAGGCCCGGCTGATCCGGATCGGCGGGCATACGGGGAACAGGCGGGCTGATGCCTACCGGCGGTCGATATTCGAGCGGTCGATGGATTATTTCAGCTCCGATTCGGCCATGTCGGGAAACCGCCTGGCGCGGCAGTTTATGATAGCCAATCCCGAGAATATATCGGGCAATCTGCTGATGGGCGAAAAGGCCGAAATGGCCGAATATATAGATGAGGCGGAGTGGTTGTTCAAAAAAGCGGTTGAATTTTCTCCGACTAATTATGATCTTAATGCCAGGCTGGCACAGTTTTACAGGGATCAATACGACAGGTCGGATGATCCGCGGTTCAGAACGAAAGCGGTGGAGTATTTTGAGCAGGCGATTTTGTATGCGCCGAACGTGGCCTCGATTCAAAAGGCCTATTCAGAGCTAAAGGGAAAGTAAAGTTGACCCGGTTACATAAAGAGAGGATACTCGTATCGACGCTGGTGCCCGCATTCAACGAGTGCGGCAATATCGAGAAATTCTGCCAACTATTCGCGCAGATGCTCGAGGGGGCGTCGTTTGACGGCGAGTTGATTTTTATCGACGATGGTTCCACCGACGGCACCCTGGACAAAATAGAGGAGATGGGGGCGCGTTACAATTTTATCCGCTTTGCCTCGCACCAGCACAACCGGGGTCTGACGGAGGCGCTGCAAACGGGTTTTGCCATTGCCGAAGGGGACGTGTTTGTTTTCTACCCGGCCGATCTGCAGTATCTGCCGGAGGACATTCCGCGGCTGGTAGAGCCGATTGTAGACGGGGCGGATTTGAGCGCCGGCTGGAAGCAGGGAGAGTACAGGAAAAAGTTTGTCTCGGGGATTTATAACTGGTTGTCGCGGAAGATATTCGCACTCAAGGTTCATGACTTGAATTCGGTCAAGGCTTTTCGCCGTGAGGTGGTGGAGCAGATTTTTCTGCGCCGCGACTGGCACCGTTACCTGATTGTCCTGGCGGCCAACGAGGGATACCGGGTGGATGAGGTCAAGATTCCCCTCTATGAGAGGGCGTGGGGGAAGTCGAAGTTTTCGGTGTGGCGGATTCCGGTGGGGGTGCTGGATATGATGGCGGTGAAGTTCCAGTTGACGTTCTTGAGAAAGCCGCTTCTGTTTTTCGGGCTGACGGGCTCCGTCGTGATTTTCCTGGGAATCCTGGTCGGGCTGTGGGCGATATTCTTGAAATATTTCCTGCATGAGACGCAGCTGCCGCTCTTGTACCTGGTGATCCTGCTGGTGGGAATCGGTCTGGGCCTTTTTATAATGGGTTTCATGTCCGAGGGTCAGACGGCAATCAAGGAGGAGGTGGGCGATCTGCGGAAGAAACTACAGACGATGCTGTCGATGATGAAGGAAAAAGGCGGGGGCGAGCGCGATCATTGATCGCCGGGTTGACATCCGTATGGCCGCCGCTTATTTTGACGACCAGTTCGATAAAGGCATAGATTAACAACAAGTTATAGAGAGACACAGCGAGATGGCACATACCCAGCGAGCCCTGATAATATTCCCCACGTACAATGAACGCGATAACATCGAGAAAATTGTCCACGCCGTTCTGCCGCTTGATCCAAGAATCAACGTGTTGATCGTGGATGATAATTCTCCGGACGGCACCGGTCAGATCGCCGACCGGCTGGCCGAGGCCGAAGAAAAAGTGCACGTGCTGCATCGGGAGAAGAAGGAGGGTCTGGGCCGGGCTTATATCGCCGGGTTCCGCTGGGCCATAGAACACGAGTACGATTTTATCTTCGAGATGGACGCCGACTTCTCCCACGGCCCGGAGTATATCAAGGATTTCCTGCGGGAGATCCAGGAATATGACCTGGTGATCGGCTCCAGGTATATCACCGGCGTGAACGTTATCAACTGGCCGATTATGCGGCTTTTGCTGTCGTATTATGCCAACGTATACTCGCGCATCATAACGGGTCTGCCGGTCCGGGACGCCACCGGCGGTTTCAAGTGTTTTCGCCGCAAGGTCCTGGAGACCATTGACCTTGACGACGTGCATTCCTCGGGGTACTCGTTTCAGATCGAGATGTCGATGCGCGCCTGGAAAAAAGGTTTCAAGATCAAAGAGATTCCCATCGTTTTTGTCGACCGTATCGCGGGCACTTCAAAGATGTCGAAGAAGATCATGCGGGAGGCGATCTGGATGGTATGGCGTTTGCGGCTTAAGTCAATATTTGGAAAGCTGGGTTAGTCCGACTGGTGTCTTTCGTCGAAGACAGCGTCTCCATTATTATTGTTACCTACAATTCTCTGCCGTTGTTCAGGGACTGCCTTGACCATCTCAAGGCGGCCACCGTCGACCTGGACTGCGAGGTTGTCGTGGTCGACAACAACTCCAGCGACCATTCGGCCTCGGCGGCCCGGCATGTCTTTGACGGCGCCGAGGTCCTGACCAATAACAGGAATCTCGGCTTTGCCCCGGCGTGCAACCAGGGTGCGGCGGCGGCGTCCGGGGAATACCTGCTGTTTCTGAACCCGGACCTGTTAATCGACAGCGACGCCATTCGGCGGCTGAAAGCGGCCATTTCGTCGGTGGATAAGGCCGGTGCCGCGACGGGTCGTTTGCGCTTTCCCGACGGGGTTTTCCAGCCCAACTGCCGGCATTTTCCAACGGTTTCGAATTTGTTTTTTTCCCGCGGCTCGGTGCTTTCGAGATTGCTCAGGAAGACGTCATTTTATACGTTAGAGGATTACGGGCAGATACGCAGGGTCCCGGCCGTGGCGGGGACGATGCTTATGATAAGAAGCGAGTTGTTCCGGGCGCTGGGCGGGTTCGACGAGCGGTTCTTTATGTATATGGAAGATACTGACCTGTGCTACCGGGCAGACCGGGCCGGATACGCCAATTACTATGTTCCGGAAGCCGGAGCCGTGCACCTATGGGCGCAGGGGAGCAAAACCGGACGCGTGAGAAGAAACCGGATGCATCACCAGTCGGTCTGGAAATATTTCCGTAAACACCGGGCGGGTGCGCTCTCGACATACCTGTTACCGGTCATCCTTCCGGTCAATTTGTTTTTGACCACGGTATTTGGGTCGGCATCGCCGGGAAAGAGATAAAGCATGTCATTGTATCCGATTCTGGTCGGCCTGCTGTTCAGCCTGGGAATAAGCCTGTTAATGATGCCGCTGGCGATAAAGACAGGTCATCGCTTTGGTCTTCTGGACATGCCCGGCCGCCACAAGCGTCACAAGAAGCCGACGCCGTTTTTGGGGGGAGCGGCGCTGTTTGTCAGCATGTGGGTAACCGTCTTCGCCACCTCCCTCTGTTTTCCGGGGTTTTTCGGAGACCTTTTCGGAAGTCTGTTTTACATCCTGGTGGGGGCGCTTATCATTCTGCTGGTAGGCCTCTCGGACGATCTTTCGCCGGTATCGGCCTGGATAAAGCTGGGGGCGCAGATTGCCGCGGGTCTGGTATTGTTCCAGGGGGGACTCCGCATCGATATTTTGTGGACGCCGCTGGGAGTTATCCAAATAGGGTCAGTGTCGGTCCTGATCACCGTTCTCTGGGTGGTGGGTTTGACCAACGCCATCAACCTGATAGACGGTCTGGACGGTCTGGCGGGGGGTGTCTCGTTGATAGGAGCGGTAACGATGGTGGTGATCGGCCAGCTTTACCTGATAGGCCCGGTGCTGATATTTGTCTGGGCCCTGGCCGGGTTTCTGGTGGTGTTCCTGTATTACAACCGGTATCCGGCCCGGCTGTTTTTGGGCGATTCGGGGTCGATGCAACTGGGGTATTACTTTGCCGTCTTTTCGCTGGTTTTTCCGCTGAAGTCATACACGGCTGCGGCTTTGTACGTTCCTTTGCTGGCGCTGGGAGTGCCGATACTTGAGACAGTTTCCTCGCTGGGCCGACGCCTGGCATCGGGCAGAAATATCATGAAGGCCGACCGGCGGCATTTGTTTCACTACCTGTCGCTGGCGGGGTTTTCGCCGCGCCAGGTAGTCCTCGTATTTTACGCCCTGGCAGTGGTTTTCGGGGGTTTTGCGCTGGCCATGTTTTTCTGGAACCGCCAGCTAGTCTTCGGAATTTTAGTTGCTTTTATGGTTGTTATTTTCGCTCTATTTTTTATCTTAATGACCAACCTGTTCCCGCGCAAAAGGTTTGATGGGTCGCGGGGGTTTGAAAGTAGACATAAAGGGGTATAAAATAGATAATGGCCGAGCGCACGTACCTTGATTTCGAACGTCCGATCATCGAGTTGGAAAAGAAAATATCCGACATGAAGGATTTTTCGGTGGGGGAGAGCATCGAGATGGCCGGGGAAATAGCCTCCTTCGAGAAGAAACTGGAGAAGCTGCGCAAGGAAATCTATAGCAATCTCACGCGCTGGCAGACAGTTCAGCTTGCGCGGCACCCCAAACGGCCGTATACGCTTGACTACATCAGCATGATAACGACCGGGTTTGTGGAACTCCACGGTGACCGTGGGTTCGCCGATGACAAGGCGCTGGTGGGTGGTTTTGCCTATATCGACAACCAGCCGGTGATGCTTGTCGGTCAGCAGAAAGGTCGGGACACGAAGGAGAAACTTCGTCGGAATTTCGGCATGATGCATCCGGAGGGATACCGCAAGGCGTTGAGGTTTTTCCATATGGCCGAGAAGTTCGCGCTGCCGGTCGTGATCCTGGTCGATACTCCCGGAGCGTACCCGGGCATCGGGGCGGAGGAGCGCGGTCAGGCGGAGGCCATTGCCCGTAACATCAAGGAGATGTCGCGGCTGACGGTACCGATCGTGATCGTCATCGTGGGTGAAGGCGCCTCGGGGGGAGCCCTTGGCATCGGGGTGGGCGATAAAATAATGATGCTGGAATATTCGTGGTATTCGGTAATATCACCGGAGGCGTGCGCGGCCATCTTGTGGCGGGATTCCGCCAAAGGCTTCCAGGCGGCCGAGGCTCTCAAGCTGACGTCGGCGGACCTGATGGAACTCAAGATCATCGACAAAGTCATTGCCGAGCCGCCGGCGGGGGCGCACAACGATCCCGAGGCGGCCGCCGAACTGGTCAGGCGAGAGATAGTCTCGGCGCTGGAGGAGCTAAAGGGCAAGTCGACCGAGGAACTCCTGGCCGAGAGAATGGAAAAATACCGCCGGATGGGGGAATTCGACGAATAACAAAGGAGCAAATATGCCGCTGCCTGAAAAGCTTCTCGAGAAGCTGGTATGTCCCAAGTGTAAGGGAAAGCTCGAGTACAAAGAAACGGAAAATCGTCTGATCTGCGAGGCCTGTAAGCTGGCCTACCGGGTGGAGGAGAACATCCCGGTACTGTTGATCGACGAGGCCGAAAAACTGTAAAGAAGGATACGAGATGAAGCTTTCTAAATTCTGTGACGAATCCCTGATAGTATTTGACCTGAAAGCGCAGACCAAGGATGAAGTCATCGATGAGTTGGTCGGATTGGTGGCCGGCTCGAACATGGTCACTGACAACGAAGCCCTGCTTCGAGACATCAAGCAGCGGGAGGACCTGGTGACGACCGGGGTGGGCTACGGGGTCGCCTTTCCGCACGCCAAGACCAAGGCGGTCAAGGGAATAGTCATTGCTTTTGGACGGAGTCCGAAGGGCATCAATTTTGACGCCATGGACCGTCAGTCGGTTCATCTGTTCTTTCTTATCGCGGCACCCGAGGATGCGATCGGCGCCCACCTGAATGTCATGGCGCGTCTTTCGTATCTGATGAAATCGGAAGAAAACCGTCAGCGGTTGCTCTCGGTGACATCCCCGGGCGACGTTCTGACATTGATTGACAATGTAGACTGATCAATTTGTGGCAGGGATGCCGATAGACGATGGGTGTTGTTTCAACTTTACTGGCCCGGAGGTGGCGTACCTTACAGCTGGTGGCAGTTGTGGCGCTTGCCGTTATTCTGATAACGGGCGCGCTCGATCTCGACGACCACACCAGCCGGGTAATCACGGCCGCCACCTATAGTCCCTTCTATTTGTTAAAGAGCAGCCTTCTGGAGTTGAGCCAGAAGGCGGTGGAGAGCCAGCAACTCCGCGAGAAGCTGGTGGATGCCTCGGTGAAGCTGTCGCTGCTGGAGGAAGCCCGTCGCGAGAACGCCCGCCTTCGTTCACTTCTGGGTTTCGAGGCCCTTTCGGGTTTCAAGATTGTACCGGCCAAGGTGGTGGCGGTTTATGGTTTTGAACTGCCGACGGCGGCGCTGATCAACCGCGGCTGGAAGGATTCCATCGTGGTCGACCAGTCAATCGTGAACCAGGAAGGTCTGGTAGGCCGGGTGGTGGCCGTATCGGCCGATTTTGCCACGGTTCAGCTGCTGACGGATCCGCTGAACCGGGTGGCGGCCAGGGTGGCCGCGAGCCGCGAGATGGGTATTGTCCGCTATCTGACGATGGATGGGATGGTGCTGGACAACTTTCCGATTCAGGGTTCGATCGAAATCGGGGACCAGATTCTGTCGTCCGGTCTGGGGGGAATATATCCCCCGGGCCTGCAAGTGGGCACCGTGGTGGCGGTGGATCGTCCGGAGCGTGAGCCCTTCTGCAGGGTGAAACTCAGTCCGGCGGTCAATTTTCATTCCATTGAAGAACTTTTCATCCTGAGGCCGGACACGCTATGATCAGAATTATACCTTTCGTTTTGTATTTTCTTCTTCTGGCGATGCATCAGGTCATCTGGAAAGACCTCACCGGCATATTCGGGGCGGCCATCAACCTGGCGGCGATGATAGTTATCCTGATAGCGATTTACCGGACGGAGATGACGGCGGTGTGGTTCGGTTTTGTAGCGGGTCTGGTTGCGGCGGCAGGAATTCCCGGCAGTATGGGCTGGCAGGCATTGACACTGGCGGGTGTCGGGCTGGCGGCTTATCATATGCGCGAACGGCTCAACCTGGATTCTCTCAACGCCAAGCTACTTTTGGTTCTGGGGGGGGTGCTGGTTCATAATGTGTGCACGTTGATAATTGTGCAGACAGACGCCTTCTGGTATCGGCTGGTGGTCAATGCGGTCACGGGCGCGGTTTATACGGCCCTGGTGGCGTGGCTCTTCTTTCTTGTCAAGGAGAAGAGAATTACGGTTCGGAAAATCCGCTCGATTTTTTAGACTCCATGGAACGATTGAAGCTTTCCATAGCAGGGCGCGAGAAGGTCACGCTGGTTTTGATGGGCGTCATCCTGGCGGCGTTGCTGGTCGGGCTGGTCAAGCTTCAGGTAGCGGACCACGCCGAACTGGCGGAGCAGTCGGAAAACAACCGTATCCGGGTGGTACCGATTATCCCGCCGCGCGGGCTGGTGAGCGACCGCGAGAAGCGAGTGATTATCGACAACCGTCCTTCGTACACGGTTTCGGTGGTTCCGGCCGAAGAGGTCGCGGGCGTGACCGTTCCCCGTCTGTCGGAGCTGATCGGCCTGGACACGCTGGAGATACGGAAGCGTATTCGGAAGAATCAGGTCAGCCGTTACCAGCCGGCGGCAGTCAAGCGGGATATCGCTTTTGACGTGGTGGCCGTTCTGGAGGAGCAGAACGCGAAGTTTCCGGGTGTCAGTTACCAGATGGAGCGCGTTCGTCAGTATACCGGCGAGTTGCGGGCGGAGTCATACACCGGTTATGTCGGCGAAGTATCGGAGGATGACCTGAAGCGCAGGGCGCCGATCGATTACCGCCTGGGCTGTATGATCGGCAAGAAGGGTCTGGAGAGATACTACGATTATCTTCTGCGGGGTCGCGAGGGGACCGAGTACATTGAGGTGTCGGCATCGGGCCTGATTATCGGCACGTACGAAGAGAAGGCACCAATTCCGGCGGTGCCCGGAGCCGATCTCGAATTGACGGTGGATATTGACCTGCAGCGGGCCTGTGTCAATGCCCTTGACACGTTTTACTGCGGCGCGATCATCGCGCTGGATCCGCGCAACGGTGAAATCCTGGCGGTGACTTCTTATCCCGGGTACGACGCCAACATATTTTCCTCGGTGATACCGGCTGATTTGTGGCAGCAGATTTCGAGCGACTCGACGCACCCTCTTTTGAACCGACCCCTGAACGGGCTGTATCCGCCCGGTTCGACGGTCAAGTTCGTGACGGTCGGAGCGGCCCTGGAAGAGAACCTGATCAACAGGAATACGACGCTGAAACCCTGCTATGGCGGCTACCGGTTCGGCAACCGCACCTTTCGGTGTTGGCGGCCGGAAGGACACGGGGCGCTGGCGGCGGCCGCCTCCCTGGAGCAGTCGTGCGACGTCTTTATGTACCAGTTGGGTTTGAAACTGGGGATCGATGAGTTGAGTTCGTATTACACGCGGTGCGGTTTTGCCCGTGTCACCGGTGTTGATCTTCCGGGGGAGTCGCCGGGTTTGATACCGACGACGGACTATTACGACGAGCGCTACGGCGTGAAGAAGTGGACCAACGGGTTGGTCCTTAACAATTCGATAGGCCAGGGCGAGATACTGGTGACCCCGCTGCAACTGGCGCAGTTCTACTGCGGGCTGGCCAATGACGGTGTCGTTTACCGGCCGCACCTGATAAGGAAAATACTGAAACCGGACGGCGAGGAAGCCTCGGTGACGCCGGTGGTGTCGTTCCGGCTGCCTTTTTCAGTCTCGACGCTGGAGGTTCTCAACGAAGGGTTGCGGTTGGTGGTTGAGGGCGAGCACGGTACGGCCAAATCGCTCCGCAACCAGAGATACCGGCTGGGCGGGAAAACGGGGACGGCTGAGAATCCTCACGGGGATAATCACGCCTGGTTCGTGGGGATGGCCCCCCTGGAGGAGCCGGAGATTGTCGTGTGCGCGATCGTAGAAAACGCCGGTCACGGCTCGGACGTGGCCGCGCCGGTCGTCAAACAGATACTGGATGCGTATATGGACAAGAAGCTTGCCGCCGAGCAGGTAACGATGACGGGTGAAGGCGGGGGCAATTGATGCTGGATTATCGTGAACTCGACTGGAAGCTAATTACAGCCGTGCTCTTGCTGTCGCTGATCGGCATCATGCTCATTCTCTCGGCACAGTACTACGAGAGTTCGGATTACAGCAAGACTTACTACCAGCGTCAACTTATCTGGTTGTTCATATCGCTACTGATATTCGCGGTCGTGATTCATCTGCCCCTCAGGCTGTTTGACCTCAGCGCTTACCTGCTGTACGGGGTGTCCATCGCACTGCTGGTGGTGGTGCTCTTTGTCGGTGCGACCCGGACGGGGGCGACGCGGTGGTTTTCATTCGGGCCGATAAACCTGACGCCGTCCGATATTGCCAAGGTGGCGCTGTTGCTGGCGCTTTCGCGTTTTTTCGCGTACACGAAACTGTCAGCCGCCTCCAAGCGAAGGCTGGCCCTTTCGGGAATCCTGGCCCTGATACCGGTGGCGCTCATCCTCCGGCAGCCTGACCTGGGCACGTCGCTGGTGTTTTTCGTGCTCTTGTTTGCCCTCTGGTTCTGGTCGGGCTTGTCGCCGTTGTACATGGTGCTGATTCTTTCGCCCATTGTTTCCCTGGTGACGGCTTTTCACTGGCTGGCCTGGGCGATGTATATCGTGGTGCTCCTGGTGACCATATTTCTGTTCCGGCCGGGGATGACATTCGGGGTGGTGACGGTGATTGCCAACCTGGCCTTCGGGATGTTCACGCCATTCGTGTGGGGACGTCTGGCCGATTATCAGAAGCTTCGCATCCTGGCGTTCATCGACCCGGGTCGTGATGCCCGCGGGGCGGGTTACCAGATAATCCAATCCAAGATTGCGATCGGTTCCGGGGGGGCGCTGGGCAAGGGTTTTCTAAACGGCTCGCAGACGCGGCTGGATTTTCTGCCGGAGCGGCATACGGATTTTGTTTTTTCCGTTCTGGGCGAAGAATTCGGTCTCTGGGGGGGGGCGATAGTGATGCTGTTGTTCGGCTACGTTTTTTACCGGGCGATCCGCATCGCGGCCAAGACGCGCTCGCGGTTTGCCTCCAATCTCGCCTTTGGGGCCTGCGCCATGCTGCTTTTTCAGTTTTTCGTTAACATCGGCATGACCCTGGGTTTTATGCCGGTGACCGGGTTGGCCCTGCCGTTTCTCAGTTACGGTGGCACGGCGCTGGTGCTGGCCTGGACGCTGGTGGGACTGATTGTCCTGGTGGACTACCACTGGCAGGAATACTGACGAACGCGGCCGACCGCTTATTTTTCCAGACATAATTGATTGTTTTTCAACACCGCTGAATCTGTTATCATTGGCTTATGAATTCCAGCGGTGAGAATCAGCGGCTGCAGAATATCCTGCTTCTGTCCTTCGGCGCATTGTGCATCAGCTTTGCGGCCATCTTTGTCAAACTGCTGGGGCGCGACGTGATGGGGCCGACGGCGATAGGCTTCTGGCGCGTGCTTTTCGGCGCGGCGATCCTGTTCGTGTGGGCGGCGCTGAGAAGAGGGCGTTTGTCGATCGGGTGGCCGGTGCTGAAATGGCTGGTGGTGGCCGGTTTCATCTTCTTCCTTGACCTGTTTCTATGGCACCGGTCGATCATTTATTCCGGGGCGGGGATGGCGACGATTCTGGCCAACACGCAGGTATTCGCCACGGCGGTGCTGAGTTTCTTTATTTTCAAAGAGAGGCTTGGTGTCAAGTTTCTGGTCGCGGTGGTGGCGGCGGTGGCGGGAGTGGTTCTCCTGGTAGGTGTCGGCAGTGATTTTGAGTTGACGGCGCTCTACCTGCGAGGGGTTGTCTTCGGTTTGCTGACGGGCCTGGTCTACGCCCATTACCTGATTACCATCAAGTTTGCGGGGCAGAGACAACTATCAACGGATTTCATCGTGTTGATGGCGTGGACGTCGCTGTTCTCGGCGCTGTTTCTGGGGGGCTCGGCGGTAATAGAGGGCGACGTGTTGCTGCCCCCGGACTGGTACGCCGCGTTCATCCTGTTTTCACTGGCGCTGGTGTCCCAGGCGCTGGGATGGTGGGCGATTGCCATGTCCCTTTCCAAGATCGAGGCCTCGCGCAGTTCTTTGATCCTGTTGTTGCAGCCGGTGCTGGCCACCGTCTGGGGGGTGCTGTTCTTCAGCGAGCACCTGAGTTGGATGCAGCTTACGGGAGCGGTGATTACTCTCGGGGCCATATATGTCGGTTCGGTCAGGCGCACGGTGCAACCGGTGCCGGCGGAGTAAGGCCGCCGCCGGTCTACGGGGGTCGGGATCAATCTCAAGTGACAAAAAAAGGCGGCCCGGTGAGAGCCGCCTTGTGTCTGTCGTAGAGAAATCAAGTGGTCAGTCGACGAGGACTTTTTCAAGCCTTTCGGCGATGTAGTCGGCGCCCTCTTCGTCGAGGATGAGAGGCGGCGAGATGCGGATGGTGTGGCCGTGGCTGTCGTTGGCCAGAAGCCCCAGCTCCAGGAGCTTGCGGCAGTACTGCATGGCCTCACCGTTGTGCACCTCGATACCGATAAACAAGCCACGCCCGCGCACTTCCTTGACATGGGTGGAGCGAGCGGCGATGTCGTCGATTTTGTTCTTGAGATAGGCGCCGACGCGGGCGGCATTCTCCGGAAGGTTTTCATTGATGATGACATCGAGGGCGGCATTGGCCGCAACGCAGGCGAGAGGATAGCCGCCGTAGGTCGAGCCGTCGCGACCGGCCTGGAAGGCCATATCCATCAGGCGGGTATTGGTAACGAAGACAGAAAGGGGCACCAGTCCGCCGGAGATGGCTTTGCCGAGAATGATGCCGTCGGGGATGACATTCTCGTGCTCGAAACAGAACATCTTGCCGGTACGCCCCAGGCCCACCTGGATTTCATCGAACATTAAAAGCAGGTCGCGTTCATCAGCCAGTTCACGCAGGCCTTTCAGAAAGCCTTCGGGTGGGGAGTACATGCCGCCTTCGCCCTGTCCGGGTTCGACCAGGATACCGCAGGTATTGGGAGTAATCGCCTTTTTCACAGCTTCAAGGTCGCCGTAGCCAACAGTGACAAAGCCCGGGGTGAGAGGGCCGAATCCTTCACGGGACTTTTTCGAGTCGGAGAAGGACACAACAGTAATCATGCGGCCGTGGAAGTTGTTATGGAAGACGATAATTTCCTGCTTGCCGTCGGGTATTTCTTTAACCTTGTAGCCGTAGTAGCGCATCATCTTGATGGCGGTTTCGACGGATTCGACGCCGCCGTTCTTGGCCAGGACCTTGTTGCCATTCTCGCCGAAACGGGGAGCCATCTGCGGAACGAGGTTGGCCACTTTTTTCAGGAAGAGAGCAAAGGCGTCGGTGTAGACGACGTTCGAGATAACGCCGCCGTAGTGCCCCTGGAGAGCCTCGACCACGGCCTTGACGATAGCGGGATGGTGGTGGCCCTGGTTGGCGGCGGAATAGGCGGCCAGGCAGTCCATGTATTTGCGGCCGTCGATAGTATGTAGCCAGAGGCCCTCGGTTTTGCGTACAACCAGTCCAAGGCGTTGGTAGTGGTCGGCGCCGAAGGTGTGTTCGAGGTCGAGGATATCATTGTCAGGAATCCGGGAGAACCCAAACTCGGTTTTGCTGATGGTGTCAGTCTTGGTCATAGCTTGCCTCACACAAAAATAAATTTCAATCTCAGGTCGCTGAAGTATAATCGAAATAAAAAAAAACGCAAGGGGAGAGTTGGGTCTTTTTTGGGCCGTAAGCGACTAATACATAGACAGTTACATCTAAGACTTAGAGTCCCGTGTGGAAGAATATCGCGCGTAATCGGGATGACGCGAGCCTTGTCTTTCGGATCGCGAATCGCCTGTCGCGGTGAGTCTAAGCCTGGATCTTCTTCATGCGATCGGCCATGCGGGCATCGATTTCGAGCACGTTGGATGTGGTCGCGCCGGTGGGCGACACGGCGGCGGAATAAAGGACAAAGTGCGCTTTGCCGTCAGGCGTGGCCAGGGATTCGCGCAGGGGGATAGGCGCGCCGATTTTGTCGTTGAGGAAATCTATTTCACTGACCAGCTCATCGAAGCTGTTGAAAGTGAGTTCATGGCTGAAGGCGGCGCAGAGCCTGACGATGATATCGACGTTGCTCATGCCGGTGACCGGCGAGCCGATAGGTTGAATGGCCTGACGGGTGCCGCTCCAATTCGTCAGGTGCCCCTCATTTTCAAGATACCCGGCCAGCGGGAGGAAGACATCGGCCATCTGCACGGTGTCGGTTTTGAACATGTCGGCGACCACGAGAAAATCGAGGTGATCGATGAAATGGTTGTAGGCCGGATCGACGGCCGGGTTTTCGCCGAAGATCAGGGCGGCGCGTATTTTGTCCTCACGGATCTTGCGCGAGATGTTGAAGCCGGACTCGCTGACGAGCTTGATCAGGTCGGTCTGCCAGACGGCGCTTACTTCTTTGAAACCGGCGTCGTTCAGGAGGGCATTTCCGGGAAGGAGGCGGTTGTTGAAACCGGCCAGTTGCATGCCGGTGAAATTACACTGTCCGCTGGTGAGCACCAGCCCGGAGCCGTCACCGTTAATTTTGCCCAGGAGCATCAGCAGGGTAGCCAGGGCCTTGAGGTCATTGGTGGCACGGTCAAGGCGGCTGTCGAGATTGTAAAGGGCGACGATTTTCTTTTTCGGGTCGGAGAGCAGCCTGACGATTTCCTTTACTTTTTCCGGGGCTACACCGGTCACGGAGGCACACTCGTCCTGGTCGTGTTTGGCAATCTCGGATTGGACCTGGTCGAAATTGACGGTACTGTTCTTGATATACTCGCGATCAACGGCACCGCTGCGGAGCAGTTCGCCCATAACGCAGTTAAGGAAGGCCGTAGCCGTGCCACGCCGGGGATCAGCCCAGACGGAGGCATAGCGGGTGAGGTCGATCTGCGCCGAGTTGATTACGATGGCCTCGGTCCCCTGGCGCATGCGGCGTTTTACCTGCCAGCCGAGGACAGGGTTTTCGTAACAGGGGTTGCCGCCGAGGACGATATACAGATCGGCGGCGGCGACATCGGCTTCGGTAACAGTGGCGGTGGTGGCGCCAAGCATCTCGTCGAGAGCCTGGTAGTCGGCGCCGTTGAGGTGGCCGTAGAAGGACATGAGATTGTTAGTGCCCACGGCTGCGCGGGCCATACGCCCGGCGAGGTAAAGCTCTTCGTTGGTGAGTTTGGGCGAGGCGGCAACCAGGACCTGGTCACGGCCGTGCTCGTCAAAGATCCGTTGGAGGCCGGATTTTACGGCGGCGAAGGCCTCGTCCCAGCTAACGGGAACGAGTTTGTCGGCCTTGCGGACCATGGGCCGGGTGAGGCGGGAGCCGTCGAGGTAATGCTGGTAGCCAAAGCGGCCCTTGACACACAACTCGCCGCGGTTGGGGCCGCGGTCCAGCGGCGCGCCGGTGACGAAAAAGAGGTCCGGGGTTTTGGCATTGATGGTGATATTGCAGCCCACCGAACAGTAGTTGCAGACATTGAAGAAGGGATCCATCTTCCACGGGCCGACGCGGCGGAACGGCATCTTCTCGTTGAGAGCGCCGGTAGGGCAGACGTCAATACAGTTACCGCAGGAGACACAGTTGGTTTGCTGGAGGGCCTTTTCCATAGCGGGTTTGACGATAGTCTTAAAGCCGCGATTGACAAAGCCGAGGGCGGAGACGTTGAGAATCTCGGAGCAGGTCGCGACGCAGCGGCCACAACGGATGCACTTGTTGGAGTCGATCTTGATAAACGGGTGGCGCGTGTCGACTTTGAAGCGGCTGTAGGCGCCCGTAAAACGTTTCTGGTCGACGCCGTACTCGGTGCAGTAGTCTTGCAGGGTGCAGCTCAGGGCGACGTCGCAGCCGCACTCGGCGCAGCGAGCGGATTCGGCCAGGGCCTGCTCCCGCGTGTAACCGGTTTCCACTTCCTTAAACGATTTGACGCGTTCGGCGGGGCTCATTTCGGGCATGCGGTGGCGTTCGCTGGGCTCGATCTCGGTAAGGTCGTCAGCCGTGATTTTGTGGAAGTTGTCGCGACGGCTTTCAAAGCGATCGACCATCGGCTCGGCGACGCCGGTCCTGATGTATTTGTCGACGGCCCTGGCGGCCATGCGTCCGGCGGCAATAGCGTCGATAGCGTCGGCTGGGCCGGTGACGACGTCGCCGCCGGCAAAGACACCGGGTCGGTCGGTGTCGAAGGTGCCTTTTTTGGCCTCGATGGTTTTCCATCGTGTAACCTGGATCTTTTTGTCGGTATCGACACCCTCGAGGTCCGGCTCCTGACCGATGGCGGATATTATCCAGTCGGCTTCAAGTTTGAAATCCGAGCCATCGATCTTTACCGGCCGACGGCGGCCGCTTTCGTCGGGTTCACCCAGTTTCATGCGGATGCACTCGATGGAGGTCATGTGGCCGTCCTCGGAATTTATCCGTAGCGGCGCGGCCAGGAATTCCATCTTGACGCCTTCTTCGTCGGCAGCGTCAATCTCCATTACATTGGCGGGCATTTCCTTGCGCGTCCGCCGGTAGAGGAGGATGACCTCGTCGGCGCCCAGGCGCAACGAGGTGCGGGCGGCGTCGATAGCGGTGTTGCCGCCGCCGACTACGACCACGCGGCCCTTGATATCGGGGTTGGTTTTCATCTCCACTTGGCGGAGGAACTCGACTCCGGACAGGACGCCTTCGACCTGTTCGTTCTCCACCTGCATGGGTTTGCCGATCTGCGCCCCGAGACCGACAAAGACCGCCTCAAAGCCCTGCTTGAACAGGCTGTCGATGGTGAAGTCTTTGCCAAGGGTCTGGTTGACTTTAAGTTCCACGCCAAGGTCGGTGATCCAGTTGATTTCCTTATCAAGAACGTCCTTGGGCAGGCGATACTCGGGGATACCGTAGCGCAGCATGCCGCCGGGATTGGGCAGGGCCTCGAAAATTGTGGGACGATAACCTTCGATCACCAAATAATAGGCGCAGGTCAGACCGGCCGGGCCGCCGCCGACGATGGCGACGGGATGACCATTGTCGGGTTTGACATCGGGCTGCCACATGCGGTCGATCATATCCTGGTCGGTGGCATAACGTTTGAGGAAGTCGATGCCGACCGGTGAGTCGACGATAGCGCGGCGGCAGTTCAACTCACACTTACGAGTGCACACGCGACCGCAAACGGATGGGAGCGGATTTTTCTCTTTAATCAAGGCCACGGCTTCGCGGAACTTGCCGAGGTTGACAAGGGACATGTAGCCCTGGATGTCGATATCGGCGGGGCAGTTGAGGCGGCACTGGCCAAAGCAGTCGGCGTAGTGGTCGGACAGCAGCAACTCCAGGCATGTCTTGCGGGCCCGCAGGACTTTGGGCGAGCGTGTCTTTATATTCATGCCCTCGGCTACTTTGGTGGCGCAGGAGGGGAACAGCCGCCGCTGGCCTTCGAGTTCCACCACGCACAGAAAGCACGAGCCGTAGGGCGGCAGCTTGGGATCGTAGCAGAGGGTGGGGATGTTATCCAGGTTCTGCTCACGGCAGACTTGCAGGATGGTCCGGTCCGGTGAGGCGGTGATCTCTTGCCCGTTTATCGTGAGTTTAACCATAGCTCGTCTCAATCCTTGTCAACGGCATCGAAGCGACAGACGGTAAAGCACTTGCCGCATTTGATACACTTGTCCTGCTCGAT
>CBFCYQ010000039.1:0-16665 GCA_965602205.1 uncultured bacterium
CGCAACCCGAAAGCCCTCCTGCGGCTGGTCGCCTATGCCGCCGTGACGTTCGGCCCGGTTCTGGGATGGTTCCTGCACGCTCGCAGCATGAACGAGCTTTACGGCACGACGGCCTTCTATATGGGGCACCGGCTGGGCGATTTTGGCTCCCTGTCAAAGGCTCTGTTCTATAAAAAGCTGTTCGCCCAGTGGCCGTGGGAACTCTGGGTGGGGTGGCATTTCGTGCCTGTTTTCATCTTCGGCCTGGTAAAAGGGCTCAGGGACCGGAAGATCCGTCTCTGGCTGGTCTGGATGCTGGCTTCGTACATTGTGTTTGCCCTCGTCTCCGCGCATGCCTGCAGCCATGACTACTACACCCTTATAATCGTCCCCCCCACAGCCGCCATCGCCGGTATCGGCCTCCACCGGTTGTACCTGGCCGGTCGGGTGTGGAAACTGGTTGCTGTCGTGCTGATTATCGTCGCGCCGGTCAGCGCCTTTATGCGTGTGATCAGTCGGTTCGATGAAACCGAGACCTTCTACCGCGTCCGCGCCGATGTTGACGAGGTCATTCCCCCCGACGCGCTGGTGATGGTGCGGGATAATACCAACGCCATCCGCCTGTATCAGCTCAATCGCAAGGGCTGGCCGCTTCTGCGTGAGGCTGACCTCAACACCGTACGGAAATACATCGCACTCGGCGCCGAATATATAATCCTAGACGAACCAATGGATGATTATCTCGATTCGCTTGACCTTTATTTCGAGACAACGCCGCGGTTTGTCGGCCCTCTGGCCTGCTATTCCCTGAAAAAATAGGGTTTGCCTGTCGGGGCCAACGCCTTATATTTCGCCCATGCCACCTGAGAAAAAGACAACCTTACTGATTAAGAACATTGGCCAGTTGGTCACTATGGCGGGCCCCGCTCCGCGTCTGGGCCCGCAGATGAACGACCTCGGCCTGATTGAGCGCGGCGGTGTGGCCGTCGCCGGGGAAGAAATCCTGGCTGTCGGCAAATCAGAAGAAATCGAAGGTCATGTTCCCCTGGCCGAAGGCTGTACGGTCATCGATGTCGAGGGCGCCGTCGTCACACCGGGACTGATTGACTCCCACACCCACCCGGTCTTTGCCAAAACGCGCGAAAACGAATTCGAGATGCGCACCCAGGGGAAAACCTACATGGAAATAGCCCGGGCCGGCGGAGGTATTCGCGCCTCCGTCCGTGACCTGCGCACCACCCCGACCGGCGTCCTGGTCGAAAAATCTCTTAAGCGTCTCGGACGCATGCTCCGCCACGGCGTCACCACCTGCGAAGCCAAGTCCGGCTATGGCCTCTCGACCGAATCCGAGATCAAACAACTCGAAATAATCCGTGACCTCAACGAACAGCACCCCATCGACCTGATCCCCACTTTCCTCGGTGCTCACGAGGTCCCCGATGAATACCGGTCCCGCCCCGACGAGTATGTCGAGTTGGTGATAAACGAAATGATCCCGGCCGTGGTCAGGGATAACCTGGCCGAGTTTTCCGATATCTTCTGCGAAGAGGGGGTCTTTGATATCGAGCAGTCACGAAAGATTCAGACGGCCGCCTCTAAAGCCGGGCTTAAACTGAAATTCCACGCGGACGAACTCAAGTCGACCGGCGGTGCCGAACTGGCGGCATCGCTTGGGGCTGTCTCAGCCGACCACCTCGTCTATATCTCCGATAACGGCATCAAAGCTTTGGCCGAATCAAAAACCGCCGCCGTCCTGCTGCCCGGCACTACCTTCTATCTGCGTGGAACGCAGTACGCTCCGGCCCGGAAAATGATCGAGGCAGGCGTGGTGGTCGCGCTCTCGACCGACTGCAATCCCGGTTCGAGTTATACCGAGTCCCTGCCGCTGATTATTACCCTGGCGGCATTGCAGATGCGGCTGACGGCGGCCGAGGCGCTTTCCGCGGTCACTGTCAACGCCGCCTGTGCCCTGGACCGGGTCGGCGCCATTGGTCAACTTGCCGTCGGTATGCAGGCCGATCTGGCTGTCTGGGATATGGCCGATTATCGCGAACTGCCCTATCACTACGGTGTCAATCTCGTTTCGAAGGTTATCAAGAAGGGCAAGGTGGTCGTAAACAACGGACTCAGAGGGAACGTCCTTTGACTATGATGGTTAAAAGGTTGATGACCTTTATTTCGATCTGCGCCGCGGCCGCGGTTTTTCTGACATCCTGTGCTGTCTACACCTTCAACCCGGCCGGTAAATCGGAAATCAAGACGATTGCAGTCGAGCGTTTTGAAAACAGTACCGCCGAGTATGGCCTGGCTGACCGCATGCTGGATATCGTAATAGACGCCTTTATTGCTGACGGCAACATGAAGGTGGTGCCTGCCGATAAAGCCGACGCTGTCCTGTACGGCGCTCTGAAAGCTTACCGGCGTGAACCGTATACCTACGACCAGAATGACCAGGTCCAGGAATACCAGGTGGTTATGGATTTCAATATCACTCTGAAGAATCCCCGCGACGATTCCGAAATATGGAAAGAAACCATGAACCAGACCGGAATATACGACGTTCTGAACGAAACCGAGGAAGACGGCCAGAACCGCGCCATCGGCTTTCTGGTGGAGTCGATAATTAACCGCACTACCAAGAGTTGGTGATGGCGAGGGGTTGATTAGTATTGCTTTGTTGGTAACGTGCTTCGTACCGTTAAGTGAAGGAAACAAACCGACCAGGGAAAATCTATGAATAACAAGACAACCACCGTTTTGCTGCTGCCGCTGCTGCTGGTAGTCCTGACCTTTACATCTGCGGCCTTCGGAAAAGAGATCAACGTAAATGCCGGCACCAGCGCCTTCCCCTTTCTGAAAATCAATATCGGCGCCCGCGCCGTCGCTATGGGTGGAGCCTTTACCGGTCTGGCCGACGACGAATCGGCCCTCTACTACAACCCCGCCGGAATCGCTTCCCTCGAAGATAACCGCTTCATCCTCGGTTACCTGAACTATTTCGAAGACATCCAGAGCGGCTTTGTCGGTTACATCCGCACCTACGGCGACAGGCGCTTTGCCGATCGCTATTTTCTCGGCTTTTACGTCGACTATCTGAACTACGGCAACTTTATCGAGACTGACCGCTTCGGCCAGACGCTCGGTGAGTTCGGCGGCGGCGACCTTCTCCTGGCTGTCTCCTTCGCCAAAAAGCAGGAAGAAAATCTAATGTTCGGCATCACCGCCAAGTTCATCTACGAAAGAGTGCACGATTTCTCCGCCACCGGCCTGGCCGCCGATCTCGGGGTCAGGCATACCATCAATGACGGGCGTCACTCGATTGGTCTGATGGTCCAGAATCTTGGGACTCAACTATCGGCCCTGGGCAATGAAAAATACAAGCTTCCCCTCACGTTCCGCGCCGGCGGGTCCGTTCAGCCGAAAGGTTTGCCCTTGCTGATTTCCGGCGACGTCATCTTTCCGATCGATAACGACCTGGATTTCGCCCTTGGCGGCGAATACCACAACTTTAAACCGCTGTTCCTCAGACTCGGTTACAACAGCTTTGGCTCCAACTACAAGGCAGCCGATTCCGACGACAACTGGGCCGGCCTTTCATTCGGAGTCGGTTTTGACATAAAGCAGGGAATGCAACTGTCATACTCGTATTCACCCGCCGCCGACCTGGGTGATATGCACAGGATAACATTGAACGGGAGGGCTAAATGGTAATGAAAAACGGATTGCTCAGCCATCTGTCCCTGGTACTGCTTCTGGCTATGCTGATAATCTCCGGGTGTACCTCTTCCGGCCCGTCGGATCCGCGCGGTACCGTTATCGCCATGTTTGGCGCGATGGAAAAAAACGACCGGGCTGCCCTGGCGCACCTGCTCGATCTCGGCGCCTTGATGAACAACGTCAACGAAGATTACGCGTTGCAGACCGACAGCCCCCGGGTTATCACCAATCCCCAACAGATTCTTGATGACCTCACCGATGACGGCCTGACCAAAAGGCGCTGGTTTGCCATGCAGCGCATCGTCAACAAGGCTGAGGTTACGGGCGAAACAGCTACCGTCCAGGTGACATTTGTCGATAAGGGCAGTTCCACCGGTTACATGACCAGGTTTGGTCTGCACGTCGCCAACGGCAAATGGAAGATATATAGCTTCAAAACCTTCCAGGAATCCCGGTAAAGTCGGCTTTACCGACCGGCCTGCTGCCGATTCTTCTCGTGTTCTCCGCGTGTGACAACAATGGACGGCAGGCCCGCGATTCCGCCCGGGCACCTTCGGTAACCGTCACGGAACTTCACCGCAAGGTAGCATCCGGTGCTGATTTCATTCTGCTGGATGTGCGGACCGGGCCGGAATTTTTCGACGAACGCTTGGCTTTCACCGACCTGCGAATCCCCTTCGACAGCCTGGCCGATAAGCTCGATCTTCTCCCCGAAGATAAGAACACCGTCATTTACAGTTTTTGTCGGAGAGGTCGCCGCAGCGCTATCTCCACCAACTATCTCAGGTCCGCCGGTTACACACGCGCCTTTAACGTCAAGGGAGGCATCCTGGCCTGGAAAAAAGCAGGTTACCAGACGGTCAGCGGTCAAACCTCTTCAGAGTAGTGCTTATCTCAAGCGCCTCTTAAAATAAATTCACATCCACGTAAGTAATGGCAGTATTGTGAGTTAAGCGGGCATCGCCCCGCACCCCGAAGCGCTCCGCGGCCTGCCGGTCAGCCTGGTTTGAGCATCGGCCTGTCAGGTCCGTCAAAAAAATGGATAAATGGTTACCCGTAACCGTCCAGAATATGAAGGCTGAAAATTTTCGTTGTGTGCCGGGCGGCTAATATATATATTAGCTGTCTGATAGGTTGGACATATAGGAGATAGTTTTAAATGAAAAAGTTTACCGGGTTAGTGGCGGTTGTCGCCTTACTTGCATTCTTCGCCGGCTGCGCCGACGATATTGTTCTCGAAGAACCTCCATCACTTAAGGGTGTCTATACCGGCAAATACATCGTCAAGCAGATCAGCACCTCGCAGTCCAAGGAAGAGAATATCCTATGGCGTTTTGATGACCGGTCCTTCTTTATGAATCTTGACCCCGACAATTTCGGCGGTATCTGTTTCTGCCGTTGCTTCGGTGACTACGTCCTGGCCGAGGGTGTCAGGCTCAAAGTGATTGGTTCCCAGCCTGATGATGATATTGGAGAGTGTACCTCGTGCAACGCCGCCGAGAATCCGGAGGGGACGTTCGTTCTGGACCAATCAACCAGTACGCTCAAGTTGACCCGCCAGGCGGGGGATACCCTCAAGCAACTGCTCCTGAACAAAGTGCCCGAATAACGCGGTTATTCTAAAAAATCTCATAGAGACGGGCCTTCCGGCCCGTCTTTTTTTGTATATCACAAACCGCCCCGGACATCCGAAAAAAACAAAAAAATCTTCTTCCAGCCCAATTTTGTCTGACAGCCCCTGACACCCCGCTGGCCGATAATACACTAAAAGGGACAGCGGACGGTAACTGTACCGGTTTACCGGCGCTACTCGCCCGAAAAGTACGGGCTAACGTGCTTTTGGCAAAAGGGGTGATAACAGGAGTTGTTCGTCAGAGCAACTCCCTTTTTTAGCCCGCTCAAACTTACTATTTCAACTATCCGAAAAATACACTGACACGCCCTGTCAGGAACCCCTCGCATACTAAACCGCGGGGACGGCGAGAGGCGGCCCTGCCCGATTCCGGTCCGGTCGCCTGCCAAATCGAGCAGCGGGGATCTGCTCCCACACGCAGGGCTACCCGAGGCCGGGCCGGAATAAGATGTCTTCAATATGAGGGTGATCTGATATGCTGTCAAAGGTGCTTTCGTCAGCAACGCTCGGTGTCAACGCTTACACCGTCGAAGTCGAAGCGGATATTCAACAGCAACTCCCGGCCTTCATTACCGTCGGCCTGCCCGATGGCGCCGTTCGCGAATCCAAGGAACGCGTCACCTCCGCAATCAAAAACTCCGATTTTGTCTTTCCCTCCAAGAAAGTCACCATTAACCTTGCCCCGGCGGACATCAAGAAGGAAGGCTCCGCTTTCGATTTGCCTATTGCCGTGGGCATTCTGGCCGCCACCGGTCAGGTTCTGCGCGACCGCTGTGACGAGTTCGTGATGCTGGGCGAGTTGTCTCTCGATGGCGCCCTGCGCCCGGTGCCGGGGGTTCTGCCCATGGCAATGAATTTCGCCGGTCAGAATGGCCTCAAGGGCATCATCGTCCCGAAGGAAAACGCCAAGGAAGCCGCCATGGCCGGGACTCTCCCGGTGTATTCCGTGGCCTCCCTGCAGGAGACTATACATTTTCTGGAAAATGAAAGCACTATCAAACCTTTCGAAATTGACGTCTCCGCCGTCTTCGAGCAAGCGCACAAATACACTATCGACTTTGCCGACGTCAAGGGGCAGGAATCGGCCAAGCGCGCCCTTGAGGTCGCCGCCGCCGGGGGCCATAATATCATCATGATTGGCCCGCCCGGCTCCGGCAAGACCATGCTGGCCCGCCGCATGCCGACTATTCTGCCGGATTTGAGCCTCGAAGAAGCCCTCGAGACCACCAAGATTCACTCTGTTGCCGGGCGGCTGCCCGCCGACTGTGCCCTTATCGCCACCCGCCCGTTCCGCTCACCTCACCACTCTATCTCGTACGCCGGGCTGGTCGGCGGCGGGGCCATCCCCAAACCCGGCGAGGTCTCCCTGGCCCATCACGGCGTTCTGTTTCTCGACGAACTGCCTGAGTTCAAAAAGGATATTCTCGAGATGCTCCGCCAGCCGATGGAGGACAACCAGGTCACTATTTCCCGCGCCTCCACCACGCTAAGCTACCCCGCCGGTTTTATGCTCATCGCCGCCATGAATCCCTGTCCCTGCGGCTACTACGGTGACCCCAGCCACGAATGCACCTGCTCCACCAGCGATATCCAGCGCTACATGTCGCGCATCTCCGGGCCGCTCATGGATCGCATCGACATCCACATCACCGTTCCCTCGGTCAAGTTCAAGGACCTCTCGTCGGGCACCCGCGGCGAAAAATCGCGCCTCATATCCGACCGGATCAACCGCGCCCGCAAAAAACAACTGGCCCGCTTTGCCGACGAAAAGAAAATCTTCTGCAACGCTCACATGGAATCACGCGACATCCGCAGCTACTGCACCATCGATGATAAGTCGCAATCGCTCTTGTCGTTGGCCATCACCAAGCAGGGTCTTTCGGCCCGGGCCTATGACCGCATTCTGAAAGTCTCCCGCACTATCGCCGACCTGACCGACTCAGCCGGCATCGACACCGAGCACATCGCCGAGGCCATCCACTACCGTAGCCTCGACCGCCACCTCTGGCTCTGACCACAACCGGTGGGCGGGTCGACCGTATTTGGAGTGCGCCCCCAACTAACCTATTATCAGAGAACCACTTAACTCCACTCGCAAAAAATCGGGCCTCGCCCGCAAAAAAAATGGAACAATCAGACCCAAATTATTGTCTTAATCTATGATCTACGATTGCACACCTTTGATATAAGGCCCGCCTATCACCCTCCCTCTCCCCCACTATAGGCGGGCTTTCTATATTAATCACATTCCAGTTGTGTAGGTCGGATTCCGAAGGGAGCCTAGTGAACATGGAACCCATCCCCTAAGGACATTTCACGGTAACTTCCTTATCGTGGGCCGGTATGCACGCGCCCAGAATGAAACCCAGCAGTCCGCCGGCAGGAACCGTGAAGAGATACGCAAAATCGGCAAACTCATCGTCGCTGCCGGAGGACGCTGCAGCACCGACCCCCAGGCCGGCCAATGTGCCCAGCATAAGACCGCCGATAGCCCAGCCGGCTTTGAACTTCCGGTCCTGGCGATATCGAATAAGCTGTATCTCGTCCGCACGGAAAGTGTACTGCGCATTATCCAGCGTGGTGTGAATGAATGTCAGCGTCTGGTTGGACAGGTCAAGCGATGTCAATCGTCCGTTAAACACCTTGTTCTGAACTGTGGCTACCGTTATCTGACTGTCCGCCGCCATTCGAGTTGAGAGATCGAAGAGGCATCCCGAATCGGAACTGTCGGCCGAGGCCTGAACCGGCCCGGCTGTCACCACTGCGATACAGATAAGCACCTGTTTCCAATTCATGCTTCCCTCCTTGTCTGTATTCAGATTTTTGAACGTATGCTTCAGACGCACGGCCAATGCTTCCCGGCACTTCAAACACGCGGGTATGGTCTCCGCTGCTCAACATATGCGATCCATCCCAGGTGCCGGTCCGCCGGACCCTATCCCTGTAACGGAAACGAGAAGTGCTGCTGTACAACCCGCCACCGGCCGTCTCGCTTCTCCAGAACGCCTGTCCAGCGCACGTTCTCCCAGTTCGCCGGCTGTCCTTTCCACTCGTTGATGTCATTGAGAACACAGTAAAACCAGGCGACATCACCGGACTGCGAAAATGTAATTTTCAGATTATTCACATCGTGGCGAATGGCTCTGAAATTGGGGCTGGACCAAAAAGACGTGTCCTCTTTCACATCTTCGACACCGAACTTGACCCTGTTGTACGGGGTGACACTCACGAAATTGGAATCATCGGCGATCGTCCCGAAAAACAGGTCGAAATCCTTATTCACCGCCCAGCCGAACACATTATTGATGGCTTTTTCGACAGCCTTCAGTTCCTCGCTGTACTGTGGACTGTCCTTTTTCTCCTGGGCCATATTTGCCTCCTGAAAAAAGCTGAACGCAACGAGGCAGATGAGCGAAACTGCTATAATCCGGGACCACCGGTTCAGATACACTTTCATAATCGTGACACCTTTCTTCATGCCGGGCGTCCAAAACCGTGCCGTAGCCGGCGGCTTTGTCATATGCACTTTCTGTATAAACGCGGTGAGGAGTCAGTTCATGGCCAGGCGACTGAACAGCGGGTTTTGATATCCCGGCGTAATTATCATTCGGCTATGAACGCGAACTGATTACAACATTCCTCGGAAATCAAGGGAATGTCAAGACATTTTTCGCGCGGGCCTCGTATCCGCTACCCCGCCGCTTGCGGCCGGCCGCTGGATCTCACTAAGGAGTATGTCATTCTGACCGTGGTTGCCAGCTTGATCGCTTTACCGGTGGCGTACTACGTGGCCGGGCGATGGTTCGAGAGCTTCGCTTACTCTGTCTCGGTTTCCTGGATGGTCCTGCTGATATCGGGACTGGTCTCGCTCCGGTGCCCCGCCGCTTGCGGTGGGATTAGTAAACCTCGTCCGTGTGAAAGTGGTCATCCCAGACCAAGATACGCCATGCGAACGTCCCTGTCAATGCCCGTATTTGCACCGCAGGCAGGATTTGCTCGAGGCACTCACAAGAAGAAAGATGGATTCCCGCCTGCGCGGGAAAGACGGGGGTGGGACCGGAGGTGTATGTAAGCCAAAATCCAGAAATTCCGGGTAACGGCTTACGAATCTGAGACATACGGGGAAATGGGTTCGTTTTCTCGTTTTTTATTTGCGGCCCTCACGTTTGGTAGCGAATTTGCAAATCGACGGCCTTTTATCCTCGATACAGTAATCCACAAAGGGGGGCGGGGGAGGGAATTGCATTGACTTTGTAGGGTAAGTGAGGGAAACTCACGGCAAGGGGCTTGTCGATAAACCCCCGGATGGAGTCATCGCGAGTCCGCCGCAGGCGGACGTGGCGATCTCATCTTTTTGCCACACATCAAACAAGAGATTGCCACGCTCCCTTCGGTCGCTCGCAATGACTTTTTTTGGGCTTTTTCAACAGGGCCCAAGCAGCCCGCCACCGGAGCTACATCTCTTCCAGCTTTCTGACTCGCTGTCTGATGGAATCGAGGTCTCGCCTGTCATCCGGCGATACGTATTTCAAAAACTTTCTGAGCGCCTGCAGTTCCTGTTGCGGTTTCCCTAACTGCTCAAAAAACGTCGCCATACTGTGATAGTACTCGGCCTCCGTCGAGTCTATGGCGATAGCCCGGGTGTAGTTCGACAGGGCCTTATCGTACTCGCCGATGAGTCTGTATACCTCCCCCCGGTTATTAAACACTAATGCGTCTCCACTGTCTATCGACAGAGCCCGGTTGTAATCCGCCAATGCGGACTCATAGTCCTTGAGGTCCGAATACAGAAGTCCTCTGCCAATAAGAGCCGAAATATAGCTCGAATCCAGTTCGAGCGCCCTGTTGTAGTCCAGCAAAGCCACCTCATATTTTTCTAACCGCGAGTAAGAATTACCTCTGTTCACGTGGCACCCGGGTCTCGTTGAGTCAATTAACAGTGCAGCATCAAAATCTGCTATTGCCAACGTATCGTCGCCTCGCTTTGCATGTGCACGGCCTCTATTGTTGAGGGCCATCAGCCGAACTGAGATATTTCCGGGCACATTGCCTGTCTCGATATCTGCCGTTCCCTCAGGTATCTCGTCACCGTTGGTCGATAGTGTCTTATCCTTTCTACTCGGGTCGAGGGCTGTGCTGTAATCCGCGATCGCACGGTCATATCCCTCGAGCTCCGAATACACATTCCCTCTATAGACGAGAGCTTCTGAGTTGCCGGGATCAAGTTCTAACACCTTATTGTAATCAGATAGCGCCAACTGATACTTACGCATACTCAAATAGGAACTGCCCCTATTGCAGTAACATCTTGTGTCAGTCGGGTTGATAGACAAGGCCCTGGTGTAATCCAAGACCGCCAATGTATCATTACCTAACTCCGCATACGCAACACCCCTGTTGTTATAGGCGGCGCCATACAGAGAGTCACACTCTAAGGCTTTTGAGTAGAAGCGAATAGCCTTTATGTGATTGCCTTCGCGCGAGCATTCCAGCCCCTGCTGAAAATACTCAACCGCTTTCCTCCCGTCATCGCAACTCTGGGTCATTAACGCCAGAGCCACACTGAAGGCAACTATTACATTTGTAGCATAAGCCGTCTTGCCCATTAACCACCCCTCAAAACAAATCAACTGCATACTTGAATCCGTAGCCCAGGTACAGGTACCGCACAAAACGCGCGGCCACCATCGTGACCACAAAAAGCGCGGCCGGGTAACGCTTGAAACCACACGCCGCATAGAGCACGTCGCAGGGGATAGGCGACGCCGTCCCCAGAAACAGAAAGAGGGTGACGTACTTCTTTGACCGCCCTTCGGTCCACGGATGCTTGTGCACGTCGGGGAAGCGCTTGAGCACAAACCGGCTGTTGCCGAAATACCGCCCGATGGCGTACGTCACCATCGACCCCAGCGCCGAGCCGACCGCCATAATCGAAGCCAGCCGCACCACGTTGTACCCCAGGGCCACTCCCGCCTGGGCATACCCCCAGATCGGCAGGGCCAGCGGCGTGCTGCTGACCGCCGTCAACAGAAACAGGATGACATCCACCCAGCCCTGACCGTACCGGGTCATCAGATCGACCCCGAAAGTCTTGATCTCCTCCTTGAACAGCCCGATGATGATTATCCCGGTAACGATAATCCCGGCCGTCACCAGAACGGGCATCAGGTTGTACCGGTTGTTCTTACCGCGTGGCGCCGTTTCGCTGGTCGGTGTTTCTGTGGTTGGCTGGTCTGACAAGGGTCAATTCCTGCATCAATGGCGTTGATGGCTCAATTTACCACACACTGCCGCCGCTGACAAGAAGTAACCAGCCCTCAACTTACACTTGCGCCGGGGCTTGCCGGGAGTTATTTTTGTCAGGACGCTCAGGTTAAGCGGAAAACGTAGCACATAGAAAAATGAAAAACCTGCTCGAACAGAAGTTCTTCCCGTTTGTCATCAAGCCCGGCAGATACGCCGGGGGCGAAATGGGCCAGGTCGTCAAGGACCCGGCCGACCGCGTGGGCTACCTTCATGTATACCCGGACAAGTACGAGATCGGCCAGTCCTATGTCGGCCTGCAGTCGCTTTACCATATAATCAACCGCGACGACCGCTTTCTGTGTGAACGCGCCTTCGCCGTCGATACCGACGCCGAGGCCATCATGCGCCGCGAGAACATTCCCCTTTTCTCGCTGGAATCGTCCCGCCCGGCCGGCGAATTCGACGCCATCGGTTTCACGCTATCGTTCGAACTGATCTACACCAACATGCTGGCCATGATCACCCTGGCCGGCATTCCCCTCCGCACGAAAGACCGCACCGACGAGCACCCCTTGATACTGGCCGGTGGCCCGGCTGTCTACAACCCGGAACCGCTGGCGGATTTTGTCGATGTCTTTTTCATCGGCGACGGGGAAGAGGGCCTGCCAGATATGCTCGGCATCCTTCATGAATACCGGGAGGCAACCCGCCGGCAAAAGCTCGAAGAGCTTGCGCGCAGGGTGGAGTCGGTCTACATCCCGGCTTTCTATGATGGTCAACGCAAACCGCTCGTTCCGTTTGCCCCACAGACAATCAAGGCGCGAGTAGCAGCCGAGCTGCGGCCGGAGTTTTTCCCCGCGCAGCCGATCGTGCCCCTGATTGACACCGCCCATGACCACCTTTCGGTCGAGATTATGCGCGGCTGTCCGCAGGGCTGTCGTTTCTGCATGGCCGGTCCCATCTACCGCCCGGTAAGAGTGCGCCAGGAGAGCGACATTCTCCACCAGGTAGAGACGCAGATCAACAACACCGGCTATGCTGAAGTGTCACTGATGTCTTTGTCCACCTCCGATTATCCGCAGATCGACCGGCTGGCCTCTGTCGCGGCTACGCGGCTTGAGCAGGCCAGAGTGGGCATCGCCCTGCCGGCGCTACGACCGGGCTCGGTCAATCCGGCGCTGCTCGATGCCGCCAGTAAAGTGCGCAAGTCCGGCCTGACTATCGCACCCGAGGCCGGCACCGAACGGCTCCGCGCTTTTATTGGTAAAGACTTCCCCGATGCCGCCGTCTATGACACGGTGAGGATCGCCTTCGAGCGCGGCTGGACGACTCTGAAACTTTATTTTATGGTCGGTCTGCCTACGGAAACCGACGAGGACGTGGAGGGCATCGGCCGGATGGTGAGAAACATCTACGAGATCGGGCGCGACTTCCCCGGCAAGAAAAAAATCAATATAACGCTGTCGCCGTTCGTGCCCAAGCCCCACACGCCTTTTCAGTGGGATGAGCAGTTGGCGCCCGAACAAACATTGAGAAAAATCAATTTCCTCAAACATCGCAACCGCATCAACCAGGTCAATTTCAAGTACAGCAGTATCGAGATGGGTCATCTGCAGGGTGTGCTTGGCCGGGGTGGTCGCGAGTTGTGCGACGTTGTCGCCGCCGCCTGGGACAAGGGTTGCCGTTTCGACAGTTGGAGTGAGCATTTCGAGCCGGATAAATGGTCCGAGGCCTTCCGGGAACACGGCGTGGATTTTAGTGAGAAACTCAAAGCCATCCCCTTCACTGCTGCCCTGCCCTGGTCGCACGTCTCCAAGGGTGTTTCCGCCGCACATCTGCAGAAGCAGCGCCAGGCGACATCGTCAAGCCTCAAGGACTACACGCCCCTGCCCGAAGCGGCCGCCGACGGCACCGGCGAGTCCCGAATCGAGTACGGCCGGGGCAAGAAGAAAGTGGCCGGTCGCAATGCCAGCGCCCCCACCAAGAATCGCGTGCGCCTGAAGTGGGGCAAGAGCAGGCGGTATCGGTACATGTCGCACCTTGACAACCTCCGCATGATCGAACGTGCCCTTCGGCGGGCGCGACTGCCGGTCGCCTACAGCCAGGGCTTCAACCCGACCATGAAACTTTCGTTCGGTCCGCCCCTGCCGCTGGGGTTTACCTCCGAGACCGAGTTTGTCGATATCACTTTCGAGACCAACTTCATGACTTACATGATCGACAACCTCAAAAAAGCGTTGCCGTCCGAGGTGGATATTCTCCAGGCAAGGGTCGTTCCCGGCAAGGCGCAATCACTCTCGGCCATGCTGAACCGGGCTGTGTATACATTACAGCTTGAAAAAGCAGAGTTGGATGCCGATTTAATTGAGGATGGCATAGCCGCCGTGTTGAAGGCCAAAACCGTCGAGATTGAACGGATCGGCAAAACGGAGACAAACCGGGTGGATATCCGCTCCGGCATCCATGAGCTTGGTATAGAGAACAATCAACTGGTGATGACCCTCGGTATCGGCGAGGGCGGCTACGCCCGGCCCACGGAAGTGATAGGTGTGATTTTGAAAAATGGTCAGGACGATGTCAGGGTCTTTGCGTTTCATCGCAAAGAACTGTATCGCGTGAACGAGGACGGGGAAAAAGTCCCCGGTATGGAAATCTAAAGAGCCATGAGCGAGCCAACAGTCAACAGAAAAAGCCGGTCGCACGATCCGGTCAGGGCCGCGGCGGTCGAGGCGATTATCCTCATCGAACAGGGCGACCAGACCGAAGTCGCTGTCCAGAGCGTGACCTCCGGACGCAGTTTCCGTCCTCTCGACCGGCGTTTCATTCTGCAACTCGTCAACGGCACGACAAAAATGCGCCGCCGTCTCGACCACATGATCCGGTTCTACCTGGCCAAACCCTCCGGAGAACTGCCCATCAAGCTGGCCAACATCCTGCGGATGGGCTTCTACCAGTTGCACTTCACCGACCGCATCCCGGCGGCGGCCGCGGTTTCGGAGTCGGTTAACCTGGCGCATCACATGACCGGCCGTTCTCGGGCAAGCCTGGTCAATGCCGTCATGCGCGCCAGCCTGAGAGAGCCCGATAAGGTTAAATATGCCGAGAAAGAAGAAAACCCCCTCAAGTTTCTTGGTGACTTTTACAGTTACCCGGATTATTTCGTGAAATACTGCTACGAGGAGTTTGGCCTCGAAAAAGCCGAAAAGCTGCTGCAGGCCTACAACCGGCCTCCGCTGGTTACCTACCGGGTCAATTTCCTCAAGACCAAGCCCGACGAGGTGGCCAACATCCTGCAGAAAAACGAGGTCGATTTCTCTTACGGCAAGTACCTGCCGGAATTCATCCACATCGAGCAGGGCGGCCTGCCCCTTGCCGACGAGTTGATAAAAACCGGCAAGGTGCTTGTGCAGGACGAATCAGCCGGACTGGCGGTGCGGGTGCTGAATCCTCGTCCGGGCAACAACGTGCTGGATTTGGCGGCGGCGCCGGGAGGCAAGGCGACGTACATAGCTATCCGCATGCGCAACAAGGGCCGCCTGACGGCCATCGACAAATCACACAGCCGCCTGGAGCTTCTTGTCGAAAACGCCCAAAGACTCGGCGTCAAAATCATCGCCCCGGTCGCCGCCGACCTCTTTGAGTTTGAGAGCGAGGGCTTCGACCGTGTGATGCTCGACCCACCCTGTTCGGGCTGGGGCACCGCCGGCAAGCATTCCGACCTGCGATGGTCGAAAAGCCGGGAAGATATCGAACATCTGGCCAAAATACAGGCAGCGATGCTCGACCGCGCCGCCAGGCTCGTCAAACCGGGCGGCACACTGGTTTATTCCACCTGTACCATCATCCGTGACGAGAACGACCAGGTTGTCGAGGAATTTCTCATCCGTAACAGAAAGTTCTCCCTGGAGTCGGCATCAAAATTTTTCGATAATGAACTGGTCACCGAACGCGGTTACGTGAAGACCTATCCGGATATCGAAAAACTCGATGGCGCTTTCTGTGCCCGCCTGGTTCGGCGAATGGAGAATTGAAGCGCCACAGGCGCCTTCTGCAATTTTTAATATTGATTTTGCCTGCAAATTTTTGGACTCTGGGTTGTATGAGTTTTTGGAAACGATGGCACCCCGGGATGCAAGCGCCTGGGCGTGACCGCCGGATGCGGAAAGACGCGGAGTGAGTATGAACCAGGTACGAGCCACCAGATTGAGCAAGGATTCCCGCCGCAAACCCGGGTTTCTGTCCGGCATGCTGCCCTATGGCAGTCTCAAAAGGAAGATAATTCTGCGGGCGGGATCGCCTCTGGTCATTCTCCTGGTGCTTTATGTCATAACTGACAGTTTTATCATGCCGCTGGTGACCCGCCATGGCACCGAGTTTCCGTTGCCGGATTTCACCAACCAGCGCCTGGTCGAGGCGCGCATGTCGCTGGATGATCTGAATCTGCGCTTCGAAATCGCCTCCGAGGAGTTTGCTCCCGGTCAGGAAAAGGGCATCGTCTTGAACCAGTTTCCCGTCGCCGGGACCAAGGTCAAATCCGGACGGGCAATAAAATTCGTCGTCTCTCTGGGCGAGAAACGCGTGCCGATTCCCACGGTCGGCGGCCTCTCGGTGCGCCAGGCCATGCTCGATTTGGAGACGGCCGGACTGATGCTGGGTGAGATTGCCTGGGCTTTTTCCGATACGCTGCCGGAGCGGGTGGTGGTTTTCTCATACCCCTCCGCCGGTACCGAAATACCGCTCGGCTCGCCGGTCAATCTGATGGTCAATCGCGGCCGGGCCTCTACGTTCACGTATATGCCCAAAGTGATCGGCCTGACCCTCAGCGAGGCTGTCAAACGTCTCGATGATAAATCGCTCAAACTCGGTATCACCAACTACCGCACCGACGAAAATTACCTTCCGGAAACGGTGCTCGAGCAGTCCGAGCCGGAGGGCGCCGAGCTTGACGTCAACACCGAAATCGACCTGGTCATCAGCACCACCGAGTAGGGTGCGCTCTTTGCCAGGCATTGACGCGCCGGTTTCAGCGGAGTAGCCTTCATCATGCACGACGGAGAAATTGTCGATCTGGCCCGGGTCGAACTGACCGG